>VFLF01000403.1 GCA_009885185.1 Nitrosomonadales bacterium
GCACTTTTTTGAACACACGCCGCACCTGCGCCGGGTTGGCGTAGCCGGTGGTGTCGGCCAAGCCTACTTCATCGCAGCCCGCCTCCACCGATGCCACGGCCATGCGCACCACTTCGTCTTCGCTCACCGCACCTTCAAGCGTGCAGCCGAATACGGTGGACAGGCCCGACTCGATAATAGGGCGCTTGTCCTTCGGCAGACTGTCGCGAAAGTCGCAGATTTTTTTGGCGCTGGCAATCGCCTCATCGGGCGTCATGCGCACATTGGATAAACTGTGTTCACGCGATACCGAAATCGTCAGCGTCAGTTTATGCACGCCGGCTTCCATCGCACGCACCGCGCCTCTGAAATTCGGCGCCAGCGCCGCCACGTTCAGGCCCGGTATCGTCAGCGCATGCGCCACCACCTCCGCCGCATCCACCATCTGCGGAATCAACTTCGGCGGCACGAAGGAACACACCTCGATTTCGCGCAGCCCCGCCGCCGCTGCCGCGCTGATCCAGCGTTTTTTGTACTCCGTCGGCATGAAGGCCTTGGTGTTTTGCAAGCCGTCGCGCGGCCCCACTTCGCTGATCAGGATATCGATGTCTTGCATCACGGCATTCCCCAGTAAATTAACCCAGCCTCTCGACAGGGCAGCTAAAGCGCGACATGATACCAACTTGGGGGGCGTTACCACCCCGACCATTTCATTAACCACTGGAGAACCGCATTATGACCACCACCATCAAACGCCATCACCCCGGCCCCACGCTCTGTCGCGCCGTCGAATACGGCAATCTGGTTTTCGTCGCCGGCACCACGGCGGACAACAAATCCGGCAATGCCAAGGTGCAAACCGAAGAAATCCTCAAAAAAATCGACGGCTTTCTGGCCGACTGCGGCACGGATAAATCGAAAATTCTCTCCGCCAACGTATGGGTGGCCGACATGAGCGAAAAACCGTTGATGGATGCGGCATGGACGGCATGGGTGGACCCGAACAACAAGCCGGTGCGCGCCTGCGTCGAAGCCAAGCTTGGCTCCAGCGACACACGCGTGGAAATCATGGTGACCGCCGCAAAGTAAGACACGGGAGCCTGCCATGAGCGACATCATTTATCACACGCCGATGAAAAAGCTGTCGGATGCCACCGAATACAATGGCGTGATCTATCTCGCCGGGCAGGTCGCCGAGGACTTGAACGCAGGCATGAAAGCGCAAACCGCCGACGTGCTGCGCCAGATCGACGCGCTACTCGCCAAATGCGGCAGCAGCAAATCGCGCATTTTGAGCGCCACGGTGTACGTCACCGACATGGCGTTAAAGCCGCAGATGGACGAAGCCTGGATGGCATGGGTAGACCAAACGCGCCCGCCCGCCCGCGCCACGGTGGAAGCACGGCTGGGTGCCAACGTACTGGTGGAAATCATGCTGACGGCAGCAAAAAATACACAATAAAAACATATGCTTAGGATTTCCCGCTGGGAGTTGCTCTGGCGCATGGGCGCCGTAGCAACAGAACGGGAATTCGCCACGCTCGTCACACGCTATGCCGAGCCGCATCGCCACTATCACACCGTGCAGCACATCGGCGAATGTCTGTCGCATTTCGATAATGCACGCACGTTATGCGAGCAGGCAGCGGAAGTCGAACTCGCGCTGTGGTTTTACGATGCCATTTACGAACCGCAAGCGAAAGACAACGAAGACCAGAGCGCGCAGTGGGCCCTGCGTGTGATGCGCGAAGCAGGTCTACCCGACGATGCGTTGGCCCGCATACGCGCGCTGATCATGGCAACCTGTCACGACGCGCTGCCAGACACGAAGGATGCCAAGGTGCTGGTGGATATCGATCTGTCGATACTCGGCGCGGACGCCGCGCGCTTTGACGAATACGAAACGCAGGTGCGCGCGGAATATCGCTGGGTTGGATTTCGTG
Organism: Nitrosomonadales bacterium; assembly: GCA_009885185.1. Next base: position 1,923 of record VFLF01000403.1, read on the forward strand.
TTTCGTCCCAAACGCCGCGCCGTGCTCGAAGGTTTTCTCGCGCGCCCCGCCCTCTACTGCACAGAGTGGTTCCAAAACCTGCTCGAAAAAAAAGCGCGCGAGAATCTCGCACGCTCTTTATCCAAACTGCGCTGATTAGTTCTAGCCGACCTTACTCGCGCGCACCTCGATGCCCGCCCAGCGCGCGAGATCGCGATGGATGCGCGCCACGCGCTCGATCTGCCCTTTGGCCGGGAATCGCTCATAAAACCCTTCCGAGCGGAACCCCCGCATTTGTTCTTTCCAGGGTTGCAGCCGTGCTTCCCAGCGCTTGGCGCGGCCATCGACCGGATCGGCATCGGCACGCGCCAGATCAGCACACACGCGGATCATCGCTTTGATCGTCACCGGCTTGGTGACCATGTAGCCATCGTGATCCCACGAATCGCCCCACACTTTTTCGGCTGCCTTGAAGAAATCGCGAATCACTTCATAGTAGCGCTCGCCCTCGCGGTAACTATTGGTGACCAGTCGTATTTTTTTCCAGTCCGAGCTGATCCAGCGATGCAGTTCGTTGAATAACTCCGCTTGCAATATCCACTTGTCGAGTTGGCTGCGGCCACCCAAACGGTTAATGCGGTAGCGCAGGGGACTATCACCTTCGCGATACAAATCTTCAACCAGGCGTGCGGCAAAACGCTTGTCCGGATCGGCCCAAGACACGCGTTCGTACAGATCAATCAGGTGGCTCTTGCTGATGCGCGTGGTGGTCGAGTTAATAATCACGAACATCTCGGCCGCGAAATCTTCGCTGCGCCCGTCGAAAATAATGCACGGCACGTTAATTGCTGCGGCTTCGGACGGATGCTCTTTCAGATAAAAGCGCAGCGCCGCAAGTCGATGCTGGCCGTCGATAATCAAATACTTGGAATCCGGCTCCTGCATGTTGCCGACGCTTTCCTGCCCCGACAACGCGGTGAATTTGAGCGTTTCGGAGGTGAACAGCAGCACCGTGCCGGGAATCGGCGGCTGACTTTGCGCCATTTCATAGAAATTACGCAGCGATTTCACCTTGGCGCGCGATAACGAGCGCTGGAAAGCTTCGTCATTACGCTCAACGCGGGCAATAAACTGAGCTATTTCGTCATTTTGCGGCACGGACTGCGCGGCAATTTCCTCACCCTCGCCGTAAAAGCGGCTGATAAAGCGCGCTTTATCCAACACGGCCTTTGCCGGGTAGCTTGCAAAATAAAAAAGTCCGTCCTTCTGGCGTATCCGGGTAGCTAACATAATGCCGTCTCTCATCCCTGATTCTTATAAGAAATCTCGCATCCGACGTAATTAAGCGCCATCGATATGCGGAAACGTATTCTAACGTTCCACGAGAGGTAATGCGAGCAAGTTGTTGATAGCCGCCAGTTAATGGACTGGCGATGCAGCATAGCTGCCCAGCCGTGCAGGCCTGTGCACGCCGACTTGCGCATCAGGCGCGACATATATCATAAGTATTTGTTTTTATTACATTTTATGTTTTTACGATATCCAGGGGCGTGAAGCGCCCGCGCAGCACGGCGGTCGCGTTCGCACCCCACCAGCGCTCAAGCACTGTCGCATAAATGTCGCGGAAGTCCACGGCAAACGGTAGATTCCCGTTGCCGTCCAGCCTGTCAAACGCCGGACGCTGTCCGTACAACCCACCGTTGACCCGGCCACCCAGAACGAAATGGAGGCTGGCGGTACCGTGATCCGTACCCATACTCATATTTTCTCGGGGCCGACGGCCAAATTCGGCGTAGGTCGCGATCAGGCTGTCGTTCCAACGGCCAATTTCACCCAAAGCCCCCTTTAGCGCCACCAAGCCCTCGGCCAGTTCCTTGAGCAGCCGAGTGTGCGTGGCCGGCTGGCCGCTGTGCGTGTCAAAGCCATTCAGCGACACCTTCAGCGCCGCCACGCCGGAACGGCTGGCGACCACTTGGGCAGCGGTGCGGATGGCGTTGCCGAACGCCGTCTGCGGGAATACCGTGCGAAAAGCGTGGTTGGAATTCAGCCCGGACGCCGCCTGCACGATGTCCCGCTCCACGCGCAGTATGTGATTGAGCGCGACGTTGTGCGCCTGACCCGCTGGCGCGGCGAGTTTCGCCTGCTGCAAGAACTGCTCGGTATTGGTGAGCGCAATAGTGCGCGGGGTGCGCGCGGCGCCGGTGCCACCGCTGGCAAACGGCCCCATCTCCGCGCTGCCCACCACCACTGCA
>VFLF01000419.1 GCA_009885185.1 Nitrosomonadales bacterium
CGCGCGCTTTCACTGGCCGCGGCGTCGTTGGTTGCTGCACAGGATGCCGCGTGGCGCGCCATCGCCAACTGGGCGAAGATGCCCGACGGGCGCACTTGGGGATCGACCAGCACGCTGGATGTCGATCGCGGCGGCAACGTGTGGGTGTTCGAGCGCTGCGGCGCGAATGCCTGCGATGCATCGACGCTGCCGCCGGTGATTCAATTCGACCCGGTCGGTAACTTCGTGCGCGCTTTCGGTGCCGGGCTATTTGTGTTTCTGCACGGCATACACGTGGATCGCGAGGGTTATGTCTGGGTGGCCGATGCATCCGGCAAAGACGGCAAGGGGCACCTGGTCGTCAAGTTCAGTCGCGAAGGCAAAGTGCTGCTCACGCTGGGCAAGCCCGGCGTGGCGGGTGATTCGCTGGAAACCTTTAATCGCCCGTCGGCGGTGATCACCGCGCCCAACGGCGACATCTATGTGTCGGACGGGCACGGCGGCGACTCCAACTCGCGCATCATGAAATTCGCCCGTGACGGAAAATTTATCAAGACCTGGGGCGTCAAGGGTACAGGCCCCGGCGAGTTTGGCGAGCTGCATGGCATCGCGCTGGATTCAACAGGCCGCGTGTTCGTAGCCGATCGCGGCAACAACCGCATCCAGATTTTCGACGCCGACGGCAAATATATCACCGAGTGGAAGCAATTCGGGCGGCCCAGCGGCATTTACATTGACGCCAGCGACACGCTGTATGTCACCGATCACGGGTCGGATGCCAAGCGCAACCCCGGTGTACGGCGTGGCATCCGTGTCGGCAGCGCCAAGGATGGCACGGTGCGTTCGCATATCCCCGGCGTCGGCCCCGAGCCGGATAAAGAGAACATGGGCGAGGGCGTCGCGGCGGACGGCAAAGGCGCGATCTTCGCGGCGGAAGTGGCGCACAGGAGCGTGACCAAGTATGTGCGCTAATAGTCTGATTCATATCGTCAGCACATGAAGACCGTTGCGCTGCCTTCCGGCGAGCGTGTGGCTGCGCTGGGCCAGGGCACGTGGAACATCGGCGACAGCCGCACCACCCGCGCCGCCGAAATCGCCACGCTCCGGCGCGGCATCGATCTTGGCCTGACGCTGATCGACACCGCCGAAATGTACGGCGGTGGCCGCTCGGAGCAGTTGATCGCCGAAGCGATCAAGGGACGGCGCGACGAGGTGTTCATCGTCAGCAAGGTGCTGCCGAACAACGCCTCTCGGCGCGGCACGGCTGCCGCTTGCGAACGCAGTCTCAAACATCTCAACACCGACCGCATCGATCTGTATCTGCTGCACTGGCGTGGCGGCGTGCCGTTCGCCGAAACACTCGAAGCGCTGATGGCGCTGCAACGCGCGGGCAAGATACGCCACTACGGCGTGAGCAATCTGGATAGGGGCGAGATGAAAGAATGGTGGAACGCGAGCGGCGGAAACGCTACCGCCACCAATCAACTGCTCTACAACCTCACGCGGCGGGGCATTGAATGGGATTTGCTGCCGTGGCTGCGCGAACGGCGCGTGCCGGTGATGGCGTACTCGCCGCTGGAACAGGCGCGCTTGCTCAGCAACGCAAAGTTTGTAGCGTTGGCAAAATCATCCGGCATCACGCCCGCACAGCTCGCGCTCGCATGGCTGCTGACCAAAGACGACGTGATGGTGATTCCGAAATGTTCGAGTGTGGCGCGCGTGGAAGAGAATGCTGCTGCGCGCGAGATTCAACTCAGCGCGGCGCAGTTGGCGGAACTCGACCGGATTTTTCCGTCGCCGAGTCGTGCGCAGGCGCTGGAGATGTTGTAATAATACAAATAAAAAATTGTTTAAAAAACAAATACTTACATTAACA
>VFLF01000127.1 GCA_009885185.1 Nitrosomonadales bacterium
ACCGAGGGATGCACCACCAGCACGAAGGGTGTTGCGCCGAATTCCGCCACTGGTATGATGGCCTTGATCGGATCCCACGACGGTTTGTGCAGCGCCGAGGTCGCGGAATAACTCGCCGACATCATCATCAGCGTATAACCGTCGGGCGGCGCCTTCACCGCCATCTCGATGCCGATCATGCCGCCCGCGCCGCCGCGGTTATCGATCACGAATTGTTGTTTGAACGCCTCGGACAATTTTTGCGCAAACTGGCGCGCGCTGATGTCGGTGCCACCGCCGGGCGCGAACGGCACGATGACGCGCACGGGTTTGGCGGGATAGTTTTGCGCGTGCGCGGTAACACATATCCCCATCGTTGCGAGAAACCAAACGATCCTGTTCATAAACTTCCTTTTAAAACAAATACTTATAATTACTCACCCAGCAGCACGCGCGCCGTCAGGCTGCACACCTGCTCGCGCTCCGCCGCGGTGAGTCCGGGAATTTTATCGATCTCTTCTATCGGGCGATCCAGCCCCATATCGAACGGATGATCGGTGCCGATCACCACGCGATCAGCCCCCACGCGGTTGATAAGGTGACGCGCCGCCATCGGGTCATGCGTCAGCGCGTCGAAGTAAAACCGCCGGAGTAAGTCCCGCGGCGAGCTCGCGTTGTTGACCTTGGGCTCGTGGCGCACGCGATGCCCATGCACAAAGCGCCCGATCTGATACGGCACAAAGCCGCCGCCGTGCGCGAGCAGAATTTTCAAATTGGGGCAATCGTCGAGCGCGCCGCTGAACATCAGATGCGCCACCATCATCGTGGTGTCGAGCGGAAAGCCGATGAAGTTGGAGAGGTAATACTGCTCCATCCAGCCCTTGGCGAGACACTGATAGGGGTGCGTGAAAATAAAACAACCCAGTTGCTCGGCGGTCTTCAGCACCTTGCGGAATTTCTGATCCGCCAGCGGTAGTCCTTCGATGGAGGTGCCCATCTCGATGCCTTTGAACTGGTGCTCCTTGACTACGCGCTCCAGCTCGGTGATGGCCGCATCGGGATCCTGCATCGGCAGATGCGCCAGCCCCCGCAGGCGGCTGGGATGCTTCGCCACCATCTGCGCGATGCCGTCGTTGGCGAGCTTCGCGGATTCCAGCCCCACCTCCGGCGACAGGTTGTAAAAATAAATCGGCGGGCCGACGGAAATGCCCGCGATGTCGATGCCGACACTGTCCATCCACGCCACCTTGGCATCGGCGTTGATGAACTCCGGCTTCAGTTCGGCCGGGTTGCCGTGAACATCAAAATAGGTTTTGCCGTCCTTGTCGTAAACGCTGGTGTGATAACGCTCCGGACTTTTGCGGATGGCGTCGAGGACGGTGGGCGGGACGACGTGGTTGTGCAGATCTATGGTGGTCATGAAATGGTCTCTTGATAATTACGTGTTTTTCAATTGCGGCTCAGCCGGACTTCGCGCAAGTGCGATTATCTCCCACTGTCGTTCCCGCGAAGGCGGGAACCCATAACACCGTGCCACTTGAGACGACTTATGTATTCCCGCCTTCGCGGGAATGACGGGGTTACTGACCGGGCCGGAGCTAAAGCTCACCGAGCAATTTAAGCGCCGTTCTACTTGAAATCCATTCTCGCTCGTCGGTCGTCAGGTTCGGAATGGCATCCAAATCACCCACCACATCCGGCGGGCACATATCGAACGGGTGATCGCTGCCCAGCACCACGTGATCGGCGCCGGCCTGTTCGATCAAGTGCCGCACCGAATTGCCGTTATACAGCAGCGCATCGAAATAAAAGCGTTTGAACAGCTCCGCCGGCGGCGACGGGTTATCCACGCGCGCTTCGGGACGCGCCTTGTGGCCGTGCACATAACGTCCGATCTGGTACGGGATGTAACCGCCGCCGTGCGAGAACACGAAACGCAGGGTTTTCAGATCGTCGAGCGCACCGCTGAACATCAAGTGCGAAATCATGATGGTGGTGTCGAGCGGAAAGCCGACAAAGTTGCGCAGATAGTATTTGTCCGTGCCGCCCTTGGCGACGCACTGATACGGGTGCGTAAACACAAAGCAACCCAGTTGCTCGATGGTTTTCAGCACCTTGCGGTATTTCATGTCAGCAAGTTGTTCGCCTTCGATGCTGGTGCCGAGCTCGACCGCTTTGAATTTATATTCCTTCACCACGCGCTCCAGTTCGGTGATCGCGGCATCGGGGTCCTGCATCGGCAAGTGCGCCATGGGACGAAATCGCTTCGGATGCTGCTGCACCATCTGCGCAATGCCGTCGTTGGCGAGCCGCGCCGCATCCAGCCCTTGATCGGGTTTCAGGTAATAAAAATAAATCGGCGGCCCCACCGACAGCGCCGCCACGTCCACGCGGCAACGATCCATCCATTCGAGCTTCGCATTCACATCGCAAAACGCCGGCGACAGCGGCGTCCACATGCCGCGATTTTCAAAGTGCGGGATGCCGTTGCGGGTTTCGACCTTGGTGCTGAAACGCGCGGGGTTGGCGATGATCGCGTCAGCGAGTATTTTTGGAATGACGTGGTTATGAAGATCGATGTTCATTTTTTGAAGTCCAACGAAGGTAGTTTGATTATCGGGATTGGGTTTTAACATGAATTCGTGCGGACCAGAACGCGTGTAGCGGCAAAGCCTGCTCCCCTACCGGCCGATTGCGGACCGTCGGCACCCGAAACTAATCACCCCAAACGGGGCATTCGATCAACCGGGGGGGGTAACATCTTCGAGTCCACACGCAACTCTGTACGCCAGCATACAGATGCCAAGGAAAATCGAGCGCATAAATGATAATTGCTCATGCCAGCGTGAATAAGAACGGCAGCCGGATAGGCATCGCCAGACAGCGGTAGCGAAGATTTTTCTCACGCGCGCCGCGCCGGTGATGATCTGGAACGCTGTGGAATTACGAAAAGGACCTTAATGATGGCCAAGACTTCAAGAAAATCACTGCCCTCCCGTAGCCAATTAC
>VFLF01000799.1 GCA_009885185.1 Nitrosomonadales bacterium
GCGCCAGATGTTCTTCCAGCGTGAGATAACGCCCCAGCTTGCCTTTCATGAACGACAGCGGACACGTCACCGCCGTGCGCGCCAGCTTGATTTCGTCCTGCGAGTGCGGCGATTCAAGCTGCACCCAATCGACACCAGCAACCTCGCGGTAAGCCTTCAGCCGCGCCAGCGTGTCGTCGAGATTGCTGTTGGCGGCGTCGCGCGCGTAGCACTGCGCCATGATGACAAAATTCGGATCAAGCTCGTTCCTCATATCCACCGCCGCGCGATAGCGCGCGATGGCCTGCTCGATGGGCACGACCTCCATGCCCGCGGTTTGCGTTTTGCGTTTACCCTCGATCGGCTGATCGTCGATGCGGATGCCCGCGATGCCCGCATGGATCGATTCGCGCACCAGCCGCCGCACCGCCATGATGCCGCCGTGCCCGGTGTCACCATCGATGATGATGGGAAAATCCACACTGTTGGCGATCCACCCGGCGATCTGCACGCACTCGGTCATCGTCGCCGTGCCCACATCCGACATGCCGGTATAGTTGCCGACCACGCCGCTGGTGCCGACAAACGCCGCCTCGCAACCCGCCTTCTCCATGATGCGCGCGGTTTGTGCGGTGGGCGTGTGCAGCACGGCAAGCACCTTGCCTTTGCGGTGTATCAGCTCTTGCAGGCGTGCGGTTTTTTGCTTGGAATCCATGAATGTTCTCGCGAAGAAATCAGAAGGGTGGCAAGAATTTTACGCGCAAGTGCGGGGGCGTCGTGTACCTGTCTCATAAAGCGGACAAGGGGTTACAGCCGGTCGCGAGATTGCCGTTATGTAGCGCCAAATCTACTCCGCCGTCAGCCCCGCAACCTTCGCCACCTTGGCAATCCGCTCATAGTCCGCGCGTATAAAACGCGCGAATTCCTCCGGCGTCGTGGGCGATGCCTCTGCGCCCTGCTGCAAAAACTGTTCCTTGACTTCCGCCGCGCTCAGCACTTTGACGATGGCGGTGTTGAGCTTGGTGATGATCGCCGGCGGCGTGCCTTTAGGCACCACCACGCCTGCCCAGCTTGTTGAATAGTATCCGGGCACGCCGGCTTCGGCGGCGGTGGGCACGTCGGGCAGTTGCGGCGCGCGTTTGTCGGCGCCCACTGCCAGCGCGCGCAGGCGCCCCGCGCGCACGTGCGGCAGCGGTGCGCCAATAGGGGCAAAGGTCCACTGCGATTCGTTGGACACCACAGAGATGATCGACGCGCCCGCGCTTTTGTACGGCACGTGCAGCGAGCGCACGCCCGCCATGGTGGTCAACAACACGCCCGCGAGATGCCCGGCCGAGCCGACACCGGGGGAGGCCATCGCCAGCGCGTCGGGTTTGGCTTTCATCAGCGCGATCAGTTCGCGCAGGTGGGTGGCCGGCACCGACAGATGTGTCGCCAGCAGATTTTGTCCGATGTCGGTCAACGATACCGGCAGCAGATCTTTCAATGCGTCATAGGGCATTTTTTTGTAGACGTGCGGCGCGATCCCCAGCCCCGGCAGGTTGCCGCGCGCGATGGTGTAGCCGTCGGGTGCTGCTTTCGCGGCGATGTCGATGCCGAGCATGCCGCCCGCGCCGGGGCGGCTGTCCACTACCACTTGCTGACCGAAGACCTCACTCAGTCTTTGCGCGAGGATACGGGTAAAAATGTCGGCGTTGGAGCCGGGGCCGTTGGGCAGGATGTAACGAATCGGGCGATTCGGGTAATCGCGCGCGGCGCCGGCGGCATGGCCCACTGCGGGCAACGCCACCAGGCAAAATAAATGTAAGTATTTGTTTTTAAACA
>VFLF01000926.1 GCA_009885185.1 Nitrosomonadales bacterium
AATCCCAAGGGGCTTTCCGCGCGCGCTAAATTATTCTGGCAATCGGTGGTGGGCATCAGCGCTGCGTGCTATATCGCGTTTTCCACCAACCTGCCGGCGCAGACCACGTTTATCGTACCGTTTTTCAAGGAGGTGGCGTATCCGCTGGGCGTGGTGGGATTCATCGCCATGACCTATTGCGTGATCGTCGGCACCAGCAACGCGGTGAATCTGACTGACGGACTGGATGGCTTGGCCATCATGCCGACGGTGATGGTGGGCAGCGCGCTGGGCGTTTTTGCCTATGTGGCGGGCAACGCGGTGTTCGCGAAGTACCTGGCGTTTCCCTACATCCCCGGCGCGGGCGAGCTGATGGTGATCTGCGCCGCCATCGCGGGCGCGGGCCTCGCGTTTTTGTGGTTCAACGCCTACCCGGCGGAAGTGTTCATGGGCGACGTGGGCGCGCTGGCGCTGGGCGCGGCGCTCGGCACGATTGCCGTGATCGTGCGGCAGGAAATCGTGCTGTTCATCATGGGCGGCGTGTTCGTGGTGGAAACCCTGTCGGTCATCATTCAGGTGGCCTCATTCAAGATGACCGGCAAGCGCGTGTTTCGCATGGCACCGCTGCATCACCACTATGAATTGAAAGGCTGGAAAGAGAATCAGGTCGTGGTGAGATTCTGGATTATCACGATGATGTGTGTATTGGTTGGTTTATCGACACTGAAACTGCGGTAAATGTTCTTAACGGGAAAGAAAATTCTGGTGCTCGGTCTCGGCGACACAGGCATGTCGATGACGCGCTGGCTGGCGCGGCAGGGCGCCGTCGTCTCGGTGGCGGACACGCGCGAAGCGCCGCCGTACGCCGATGTGCTGGCGAAGGAACTGCCGCCAGTGCGCCTGCGCGCGGGTGCATTCCAGCGAGCAGATTTTGACGAGGCCGACATGGTGGCTGTCAGCCCCGGCATCGATCCGCGCGCGGGCGAACTGGCGGCGGCGATCAAGCGCGGCATGCCGGTGGTGGGTGACGTGGAGCTGTTTGCGCAGGCACTATGCGCGCGCAAATCCACCGCTCGCATCATCGCCATTACCGGTTCCAACGGCAAAAGCACGGTCACCGCGATGTGCGGCGACATGTGTACGGCGGCGGGGATGGATACCGTGGTTGCCGGCAATATCGGCTTGCCGGTGCTGGACGTGATGACGCAAATCGACGACGGACGGCGCGTGCCCGATGCGTTTGTGCTGGAACTGTCCAGTTTTCAACTGGAGACAACTTCCAGTCTGCAACCCGATGCGGCGACGCTGCTGAACCTTTGCGAAGACCATATGGATCGCTACGACAGCTTCGCGGATTACGGCGCGGCCAAGATGCGGATTTTTAAAGGCAACGGAGCGCAGGTGCTCAATCGAGATGACGCGCACAGCTTGGGGGCGGCGCGTCCCGGTCTGAAATTCGTGTCGTTCGGGTTGTCCGCGCCGCTGTCGGACTACGAGTGGGGATTGGCGGGTGATCCGCGCGCGCCGCAGTTGGCGCGCGACGATACGGCATTGATGCCGGTGGCCGAGCTGCCGCTGGCCGGTTTGCATAACGCGGCCAATGCACTGGCGGCGGGTGCGCTGTGCCACGCCATTGGCGTGCCGGACGCGGCGCTGGTGCGCGCTTTGCGCGCCTTCAAAGGCTTGCCGCACCGTGTGGAAAAAATAAACACGATCAATGCGATAGATTTTTACGACGACTCCAAGGGTACCAACGTCGGCGCCACGGTTGCCGCGTTAAACGGCATGCAACAACCGGTGGTGCTGATCGCGGGCGGCGATGGCAAGGGGCAGGATTTTTCGCCGCTGGCGGTGTCGGTGGCGGCGCGCGCGCGCGCGGTGGTGCTGATCGGACGCGACGCGCCCTTGATCGAGCGCGCGCTGCAAAAGACGAAGATATCGGTGCTGCGCGCGAACGACATGGACGCGGCGGTGGCGGCGGCGTACGGTGCGGCGCGCGCGGGCGACGCGGTGTTGCTGTCGCCGGCCTGCGCGAGTTACGACATGTTCCGCAGCTATGTACATCGCGCCGAGGTGTTCGTGGCGGCGGTGCGGCAATTGGCCGCGCGGCTGAGTCGTGAGTGAGCCGGGAGTGAACTGATATGTTTTATACCGACATCAGACACCAGTCCGCGACGGCGGAATTCGACCGCGTGCTGGTGTGGATTACCGCGCTATTGCTCGCGCTGGGGCTGGTGATGGTGTATTCGGCATCCATCGCCATTGCCGAGGCCGGACGCGCCACCGGCAATCAGCAAACCTATTACCTGATTCGTCACGCGATGTTCGTCAGTCTGAGCGTGGTGATGGGGGTGATCGCGTTTCAGTTTCCCATTCGTTTCTGGCAGCAGGCGGCACCCTGGCTGTTTGTCGTCGGGCTGGTGTTGCTGGCGCTGGTGCTGATACCCGGCATCGGGCGCGAGGTGAACGGCGCGCGGCGCTGGCTGCCGCTGGTGGTATTTAACCTGCAACCTTCGGAACTGATGAAAGTGTTCGCGGTGCTCTACGCCGCGGACTACACGGTGCGCAAGGCGGCGTTCATGCACAGCCTGACCAGGGGTTTTCTGCCGATGTTCGCGGTGATGTTTATCGCCGGCGCACTGCTGCTGAAAGAACCGGACTTTGGCGCGTTCGCGGTGATTACGGTGATCGCGATGGGCATTTTGTTTTTGGGCGGCATGAACTGGAAGTTGTTCGCCGGCCTGTTCGTGTTGCTACTGGGCGCGTTCGTGGCGCTGGTGATGTACTCGCCCTATCGCATGCAGCGCGTGATCGGCTTCATGGACCCGTGGGCCGATCCGTACGGCAAGGGCTACCAGTTGTCGCATGCGCTGATCGCGTTCGGGCGTGGCGAATGGTTCGGCGTCGGCTTGGGCGGCAGCGTGGAAAAGCTGTTTTACCTGCCCGAGGCGCACACCGATTTTCTGCTGGCGGTGATTGCCGAGGAGCTCGGCTTCGTGGGTGTGCTGGCGATAGTGATTCTGTTCGCGTGGATCGTGATGCGCGCGTTTGCCATCGGCCGCCGCGCCGCGTTGCAGGAGCGGTATTTCGCCGCGTTGGTGGCGCAAGGGATTGGTTTGTGGATAGGCGTGCAGGCGATCATCAATATGGGTGTCAACATGGGCGTGCTGCCGACCAAGGGATTGACGCTACCGTTAATGTCGTTCGGCGGCAGTGCGATCGCCGCGACCTGCGTGGCGCTGGCGATATTGCTGCGCGTCGATTGGGAAGGCCGGCAAATCACGCGCGGCTTTAAGGTATGAAAGGTATGAGTCGCACCATCATGATTATGGCGGGCGGCACCGGCGGGCATATCTATCCGGCGATTTCGGTGGCGCAAGTGCTGCGTGAAAAAGGCTGGACGATTGTGTGGCTCGGCTCCAAGGCTGGCATGGAGGCGCGCATCGTGCCGCCGTACGGCTACAACATGGCGTGGATGCGGTTTTCCGGGCTGCGCGGCAAGGGGCTGCTGCGCGCGGCGCTGCTGCCGCTGAATTTGCTGATTGCGTTCTGGCAAAGCGCCCACGCCATTTTTGCGCATCGGCCCGATGTGGTGCTGGGCATGGGCGGCTATGTGGCGTTTCCCGGCGGCATGATGGCGTCGCTGCTGAACCGGCCGCTGGTGATTCATGAACAAAATTCGGTGGCGGGACTGACCAATCGCGTGCTGGCGCGGCTGGCGGACAAGGTGTTGGTGGCGTTTCCCGATGCATTTAAAAAGTCATTTAAAAACAAATACTTACCGTCATGGGTGGGTAATCCGGTGCGCGCCGATATAGGCGCGCTTGAGGCGCCCGCGACACGCTACGCGGCGCGCGGGGAGCGCTTGCAATTGCTGGTGTTGGGCGGCAGTCAGGGCGCGTCGATACTGAACACCACGTTGCCCAAGGCGCTGGCACTAATGCCCGAGGCGAATCGACCACGCGTCACGCATCAATCCGGCGCGCTTCACATCGACGCTTTGCGCTCCGCCTATGCGGCAACGGGCGTGCAGGCCGAAGCCCTGCCTTTTCTCGATGACATGGCGGCGCGTTACGCGACCGCTGATCTGGTGATCTGCCGCGCGGGCGCTTCCACCATCGCCGAAATCGCGGCGGCGGGCGTGGCCTCGGTACTGGTGCCGCTGCCCTCGGCGGTGGACGATCACCAGACGCACAATGCGCGCTTTTTGTCGGAGCGCGGCGCGGCGGTGCTGATACCACAGGCCGAGTTCACGCCGGAAAAACTGGCACTGCTGTTGCAAGGGTTCGCGCGCGACAAACTGCTGGCGATGGCCTGTGCCGCGCGTGAAGCCGCCAAACCCGATGCGACGCAAGCCGTCGCGCAAGTGTGTATGGAGCTGGCTCATGCGACATAAAGTTAAAAGAGTTCACTTCGTTGGTGTGGGCGGATCCGGGATGAGCGGCATCGCCGAGGTGTTGCTGAACCTCGGTTATGAGGTCAGCGGCTCCGATATGTCGGCGAACGCCACGACGCAACGCCTTGCAGCGTTAGGCGTGCGGGTATTCAAGGGACACGCGGCGGCGCAAATTGCCGGCGCGGACGCGGTGGTGGTGTCCACGGCGGTGAAAGCCGATAACCCTGAAGTGGTGGCCGCGCGCGAGAAACACATCCCGGTGGTGCCGCGTGCGCTGATGCTGGCCGAGCTGATGCGCTTAAAGCAGGGCATCGCCATCGCCGGCACGCATGGCAAAACCACCACCACCAGCCTCGCCGCCAGTGTGCTGGCGGAAGGCGGGCTCGATCCCACCTTCGTGATTGGCGGGCGGCTTAACAGCGCGGGTGCTAACGCGCGGCTCGGTGCGGGTGAGTTTATCGTGGTCGAGGCTGACGAATCGGACGCATCGTTTCTGCATTTGCAACCGGTGCTGTCGGTGGTGACCAATATCGATGCCGATCACATGGAGACCTACGGCCACTCACTCGACAATCTGAAGCAGGCGTTTGTTGAATTCGTGCATCGCTTGCCGTTCTACGGCATGGCGGTGTTGTGCCAGGACGATGCCAACATCCGGGACATCATTCCGCGGATCACCAAGCCGATTACGACTTACGGTCTGTCGCCGGAGTCGCAGATACGGGCGGTGGACATTCAGCACAGCGGCGGGCAGATGCGCTTTCGCGCGGTGCGCGCCGGCGGTTACCTGAATGAGGGAAGCCCAGCCGCGGATTTGGCGGTAACCCTCAATTTGCCGGGCATACACAACGTGCTCAATGCGCT
>VFLF01000562.1 GCA_009885185.1 Nitrosomonadales bacterium
CCAGCAGGCGCTGGATCAATCGTAATAGAAAGTTTTTAAAAACAAATACTTACGTTATTTTAGCGTCAGCGACTCGCAGCCGCCGGTGTCGCAACGCAAGTAACTGCCGCGCGCGTACCAATCCGCCAGCACCCAGCGCTCGCACGCATGCCCATCCACGGCATGCGCGTGCCGCGCGGGCCGGTGGGTGTGGCCATGGATCAAGCGGGGGTAGCCATGCACACGCAGGGCTGCCTCCACGGTGGCGGGCGACACATCCATGATCTCTTCGGTTTTTTCTTTTTTGGTTTGCTCGCTTTTGGCGCGCATGCCGCGCATTTGGTCGCGGCGCGCCGCCAGCGGTTGCGCGAGAAACTTGCGCTGGTTTTCCGCGTCATGCGCATAGACACGAAACGCCTGGTATTCGAAGTCATCGGTGCACAGCGTGTCGCCGTGCATCAGCAGCGTGCGCGTGCCGTGCAAATCCACCACGGTGGGGTCGGCGATCAGCGTGGCGCCGCAACGCGAAACAAAATCCGCGCCGATCAGTACATCACGATTGCCCTGCATGAGATAGACGCGGATGCCTCTCGCGCCATGCGTACCAAGGGCGGCGAGTGCGCGCGCCACGGCATCATTCAGCGGCTCGTCGCGATCATCGTCGCCGATCCAGTATTCAAACAAATCGCCGAGAATGTAGAGCGCCTCCGCCGCGGGCGCCGTATCACGGATAAAGGCGAAGAACTGCTCGTTGATGCGCGGCCTTTCGACCGCGAGGTGCAGGTCGGAGATGAACAGCGTGTGCGCCATGGGGCGCTTTTTAAAGGATGAAGGCGGAAGGATGAAGGATGAAAAAAATCAACTGCACACCATCGGTGAGGTTGTTTTCATCCTTCATCCTTCCGCCTTCATCCTTGAACTTCAAACCACCGTCGCTTTCTGAATCATCACGTCATCTACGGGCACGTCGTCGTGAAATCCCTTGCGGCCGGTTTTAACCTTGCCGATCTTGTCCACCACGTCCATGCCGGCGGTGACTTTGCCGAATACGCAATAGCCCCAGCCTTGCGACGTGGGCGCGCTGTGGTTGAGAAAATCATTGTTGCCGGTGTTGATGAAAAACTGCGCGCTGGCCGAATGCGGGTCGGAGGTGCGCGCCATGGCGACGGTGTAGTGGTCGTTTTTCAGGCCATTCTTGGCTTCGTTTTCAATTTGATCGCGGGTATCTTTTTGTTTCATGCCCGGCGCGAAACCACCGCCCTGAATCATGAAGCCGTCGATGACGCGATGAAAAACGGTGTTGTCGTAGTGGCCGTCCTTGACATATTGCTCGAAGTTGGCGACGGTCTTGGGCGCTTTTTCGGCGTTTAGTTCAATCGTGATATCGCCGTGATTGGTTTGCAGTTTGATCATTTTTTACTTTCGGTGGTTTGCTTACTTGCCTTTGACCGCGGGTTTCGCCGCGGCTTCGATGAGAGTGACTTTCTCGATGGTGACGGTTTGCACCGGCACATTCTGATGCGGGCCACGCGCGGTGGTCTCCACGTTTCTGATCTTGTTGACGACATCCAGACCCTTGATCACGCGGCCGAAGACGCAGTAGCCGATTTCCTGCGGGCCGGGGCCGCGAAAATCGAGCATCTGGTTATCCACCACGTTGATGAAAAACTGCGACGTGGCCGAGTTGGGGTCCGCAGTGCGCGCCATGGCGATGGAGCCGACCTGGTTGCGCAGGCCATTACCGCCTTCGTGTTTGATCGGATCGCGCGGTTTCTTTTGCTGCAGGTCAGGCGTGAAGCCGCCGCCCTGAATCATGAAGTCGCTGATGACGCGATGAAAAACCGTGCCGTTGTAAAAACCGTCGCGCACGTATTGCACAAAATTCTTCACGGTTTCGGGCGCGTTTTCCGGATACAGCTCCAGAACAATGGTGCCCATGCTGGTGCGCATTTCCACCTGCGGGTTTTGCGCCAGCGCAGGGAAAGAAACGCATGAGATGAATAAGGTCAACGTGGCAAGTAGTGTTCTTAACATATTGTTTCCATTAACTAATTTATGGGTTGATGATAACCATTAACGCCGGCGGCGGACTATCGTTTACCGCCGGGCAGTAAATCATTCACGGCTTTGAGCTTGGCGGGCGCGGTTTTGTTCGCGGCGTCGAGCTTGGCGGCTTTTTCATACGACACCGCCGCCAGACGCGCGTAAATGTCGCCGAGGTTCTCGTGCGCGGCGGCAAAGCTCGGCAGGGCGCGCACGGCGTTTTCGAGTTGCACGCGCGCCTTGTCGTAGTCGCCCATGCCGGCGTAGATCACCGCGAGATTATTATACGGCTCGGGCAGTTCCGGGAAATCCTGTGTGATATCGATGTAGGTGCGTATCGCCTCGTCGATTTTTTTCTGTTGCGTGAGAATCATGCCGCGCAGAAAACGCCCGCGCGCATCCTTGGGGCGCGCCTTGAGCCACGCATCAACCCGCTCCATGGCAGGCCCCAGTTGCCCTTGACGGTAGAGCGCGGTCGCTTCCTGATAGTCGCTGCTTTGCGTCTTGGCCGGCGGCGGCGTTTGTGCGTATGCCGATGGCACCGTCATCAGTGCGGAGGCCACCATAAGCGTCGCGAGGCGGAACAGGGACATGATATAATTTTCGCTGATTATCAGTGACTTAGGTTCAACTTACGTTCAACTTGGGCTCATTCAGGCGTTGGTTCAAAGGCTGGTTTCCCGCTTTTTCGCAGAGCCAGCCACCGCACGTTTTGCGAACCGGAATCGAACCCGAGCAGGCAGCGGATTCTACCAGAACATCGCGACCACTCCCTCTGCGGCGGGGCGGGCAGCGCGCTTACTTAGTGACCATTCAGTGACCATCATGCTCAAGATTTACAACACGCTGACACGCGGCAAACAGGAGTTCGTTCCGATCACGCCGGGCAAGGTCAATATGTACGTGTGCGGCATGACCGTATATGACTACTGCCACCTGGGCCACGCGCGCGTGATGGTGGTGTTCGACGTGGTGCGGCGCTGGCTGCGTGCGTCCGGCAACCAGGTGACCTATGTGCGCAATATCACCGACATCGACGACAAAATCATCAAGCGCGCGCAGGAAAACAACGAGACTATGGGCGCGCTGACCGAGCGTTTTATCACGGCCATGGACGAAGACGCCGCCGCGCTGGGCATCGAGAAGCCCGACCATGAGCCGCGCGCCACGCAATACGTGCAGGGCATGCTCGACATGATCGAAGTGCTGCGGCAAAAAGGCCTGGCCTATGTTGCGAGCGACGGTGACGTGAACTACGCGGTGCGCAAATTCGACGGCTACGGCAATTTGTCCGGCAAATCGCTGGACGATCTGCGCGCCGGCGAACGCGTGCAGGTCGATATGGCCAAAGACGATCCGCTGGATTTCGTGCTGTGGAAACGCGCCAAGGAAGGCGAGCCGTCATGGGATTCGCCGTGGGGCAAGGGCCGCCCCGGCTGGCACATCGAATGCTCGGTGATGTCGGGGGCGCTGCTGGGCAAACATTTTGATATCCAC
>VFLF01000727.1 GCA_009885185.1 Nitrosomonadales bacterium
GTTGTCCGCCGAGCCGGGCAGGTCGCAATAGTTTTCAGGTCGCGCGTTGGGCGTGAGATGCGGGTGTATGCCGGAGCCGAAGAACGACATCAGCGATATCGCCTTGATTTCGGTCATCGGGTCGGCGGGGAGTAATTTGGCTGCCGGAAAATGGCGCGCGACCCACACCTGGATGGCGAGGTTTTCGGTCAGCGGATCGCCGTCGATGATGAGCACGGGCACTTTGTGCTTGGGGTTCAGCGTGAGGAATTCGGGTTTCCTCAAATCGCCGGAACGCGAATTCAGGTTCAACACTTCAAAATCCGCGCCGGCTTCGGTCAGCGTGATGAATGGCACGGTGGCGCAGGTTTGCGGGGCGTAGCAGAGTTTGAGATTCATGAACCTTTTCCTGAAAAAACGGATTGTCTTACGACGCTGGGGCCTTCGGATCAGGGGGATCTGCGAGAATTTCCCTGACTTGGTCAACCTGCAGCGGCTTGGTCAGGAAATCACGGATCACTGCGAGCCGTTTCGCCTTCTCAATATCATGCGGCGATCGCGAGGAAGTCAGCATCATAATGATTGCGCTGGCGTGGTCTTGCGATATCAGCGGGGTCGCCTGCTCGGCAAACTCAAAGCCATCCATGCCGGGCATGTTGATGTCGAGGAATATCAACGTTGGCACTTGCAGATCGGCGTTGCGCAGGTACTCCAGCCCGCTCACGCCGTCTTCAAATACCCGCAGGTCGCCGTCGAACCCGGCCCCCCTGATAATAATCGAGTGAAAGACATTATCGGGCTCATTGTCGTCAACCAGAATGATGCGTTGGATAGGTGACATGTGTGACCTCACGAGGGGGTGACCGCCGGATTCGCGGGCAGCGCGACATGAAAGCAGGTTCCTTGCCCTGCTTCCGAGCTCGCCCAGATGCGCCCGCCGTGCATCTCGGCTATCCGGCGGCAGGTGGATAAGCCCAAGCCCGTGCCTTCATAATTCTTGCGCGAGTGCAGACGGGTGAACATTTCGAATATCTTTTCCAGTTTGCCGGCGGGCACGCCGATGCCGTTGTCCGCCACCTGCAGTTCCCATCCGCCGGGCGATGCCACGGCGCGTACCGAGACCCGCGGCGCGACGCCCGGCAGGGAATACTTGATGCCGTTGGAGATCAGGTTCTGCAACAGAACGCGCAACAAATGCCGCTCGCCCGTCAGCACGGGCAGTCGGTCGACCTCGATGCGCGCGCTGGAGCGCTCAATGGTCAGGGCGAGGTCGAGTCGCACTTCCCCCACCAGCGCGTTGAGGTCCACGGGCTCGAGCGACAAATTCACATTGTCGAGCCGAATGAGTTCAAGCAGATCGTCCAGCAGCGATTTTAGGCGCTGGCTGCCGCCCAGCACATAGGCGAGATAGCCGTGGGCTTTGTCGGGCGACAGCGTGGTGTTATGGGTCAGCAGCGACGTGAAATTCACGATGGTGTTGACGGGTTCGCGCAGGTCGTGCGACAGCACATGGATGAACCGTTTCTGCGTCAGGGATTTTTCCTGAAGCTGCGCGACGGTGGCTGCCAGTTGCTGCGTGCGCTCCGCCAGCTCCGTTACATCGTGGGCCCGCACCACGGCGCCGATGATGGCGCCGTCGGCGCTGCGCGCGGGCAGGTAGGCGATTTTCATGTGCCGCCGGCCGCGCCCCGTATAGTCATGTGTGTGCTCGAAATGCACTTCCTCTCCGGCGAAGACGCGCGCGAGTTTCGGCGCCACTTCCTGGCGGAAAAACGTTTCGCCGAATATTTTCTCGGCCGGCCGGCCCTCGATTTGTTCCCGCCGCAAGTTCCAGTAAGTCAGGTAGGCCGGGTTGGCGTAGCGATAAACGCCGCGGTTGTCGATAAAAGCCTCCAGATCGAGACGCTGGGTGGCGAGCGCCAGCAACCTTGTCATCTCGTCGCGGTTCGCGTCGACCACGCGTTCTGCTTGCAAACGCGCGAGGCGTCCGCGCTCCAGCAGCGCACCGGCAAGGCCGGCCAGCGAACGCAGCGCCGTGATCTGATCGGCAGTGAGTTGACGGGGCTTGCGATCAATGGCGCAGACAGTGCCGAGCGAAAAACCATCGTTCGTGACGATGGGTGCGCCCGCGTAAAAACGGATGGACGGATCGTCGGTTACCAGTGGATTGTCCTGAAATCGCGCGTCGCGCTGCGCGTCGCCAACCACCAGTACCTCGCTGGGATCCAGAATGGCGTGCGCGCAAAACGCCACGTCGCGCGGGGTTTCACTTGCTTCGATACCGACGCGCGACTTGAACCATTGACGGTGTTTGTCAATCAGCGAGACCAGTGCGATGGGCGTGCCGCAAATCTGCGACGCGAGCCGTGCAATGTCGTCGTAAGCGGATTCCGGCAGGGTATCGAGTACCTTGAAGCTTTCCAGGGACTCCAGACGGCGCGCTTCGTTGTCGGGCAGAGGTGCGGGTATCATGGCAACATGCTATCAGAACGCGAAACTGGAAAATAGCGAGGAAGGGGGCAGTATGCATGTCAGTTTGGCGAGCCGCGTTGCGCGGTGTGACACGGCGGTGAAACCCATGCGCACAAGCGTAAGTTGTTACTCCCCGTTTCGTTTTGGATGCGTGTCTTGGGCATCGCGGGCGCTGCCGATGGCCATGGCCCTACTGACTTCAGGGTCTATTGCCGCCACGTTCCCCGCGCGCCCGATCCGCCTCATTATCCCCAGCGGTGCGGGCGGCGTTACCGACATACTCGCGCGTAACATCGCGCCCAAGCTGGGCGATGCACTCGGTCAGCAGGTGGTGATCGACAACCGGCCCGGCGCCAGCGGCATTGTGGGCTCGCAAATCGTCGCCAAGTCCGCGCCTGACGGCTACACGCTGCTGATGATGTCCAACGCGCACACCGTCAATGAAA
>VFLF01000213.1 GCA_009885185.1 Nitrosomonadales bacterium
CGATCAAGGATTTCACCGCCATCACCAATCTGGTGAATTTGCCGAGCGTGCTGCTCACCCACCCGTCGGTGCCGGTGAGGAACGTGAAAGAACTCATCGCGCTGGCGAAAAAACGGCCGGGTGATCTGCAATACAGTTCGGCTGGCAGCGGTGCGCAGCCGCATCTGACCGCCGAGATGTTCAAGAGCATGACCGGCGTGAACATGCTGCACGTGCCGTACAAGGGCGCCGGGCCGCAGATGATCGCACTGATATCCGGCGAGACCGCGTTGACCTTCGCCACCGCGCCCTCTGGCGTGCCGCTGGTGAAAAACGGTCAGGCGCGCGCCATCGCCGTCACCAGCGCCAAGCGCATACCCGCATTGCCGGACGTGGCAACGATCAATGAAACCGTGCCGGGTTACATCGCCGTCGGCTGGAACGGCCTGATGGGGCCGGCGGGGATGCCCGCGCCGGTGCTGGAAAAAATTCACGCCACCGTGTCGAAGATCGTGCGCATGCCCGAGATACGCGACAAGTTGATTGGATTGGGCGCGGATCCTGCGCTGTCCACGCCGGCGGAGTTTTCTGATTTGATTAAATCCGAATTGGTGAAGTGGGCAAAGGTGGTTAAGGATTCGGGGGCTAAGCTGGACTGAGGGTTTGAGGTCACAAGCTTTTTTTGCCACGGATGAACACAGATTTACACAGATAACCTCACCACTGTCATTCCCGCGAAGGCGGGAATCCATAAGCCGTCGCAAGTGGCACGGTGTTATGGATTCCCGCCTGCGCGGGAAAGACGGGGGACGTTTTTACGCAAAAGGAACTACGCAGCATGTCTCAAATGCCAACCACCCCCACCGCCGAACTCGCCGCCTTCATTGCCGGCCTGCAATACGAACACATTCCCGCCGCGACGCGCGAGCGGGTAAAAGACATCATTCTGGATTCGATCGCCAGCGCGCTGGCCGGCACGCACGGTGATGAAGTCAAACAAATCCGCGGGCTGGCGACGGCGCTTGGCGCGTCGAGCGAAGCCAGTGTTTTTGGCGGTGACAAATTGTCGCTGGCGGGCGCCACTTTGTTGAATGGTTATTTGATAACGGCGGTGACCGTGTGCGATGTGCATCGCCCGACGCTGTATCACACCACGCCGCAGGTGGTGTCGCCCGCGCTGGCGATTGCAGAGCGTGACGGCGCCAGCGGCAAGGCGCTGCTGACCGCCGTGACGGCTGGGCTGGAAACATCGGTGCGCGTGGCCAACGGCACCAACTACGCGGCGTTTCGTTCGCGTGGCTGGCATTCACCGGGCGTGGTGGGGCCGTTTGGCGGCGCGGCGGCGGTGGGCAAGCTGCGCGGCTTTGATGCGCAGCGCCAGTTGATGGCGTTCGGCCTCGCGGGCAGCCAGTCGGCGGGCACCTTCGCGCAATGGGGTACGCCCACCATCAAGTTTCACCAATGTCGCGGTGCGCTGTCCGGGCTGATGGCGGGCTTGCTGGCAGAGCAGGGCTTTCTCGCGTCGAAAGAAATTTTGACACACAAGGATGGCGGTATCTACAACGCTTATTCCGATGGCGGCAAGCCGGACGTCGTTATTGCCGACCTTGGAAAACAATGGACGCTGGAGCAGATTTCATTGCGCCTGTGGCCGGCGGCAAGCTCGGTGCAATCGGTGATTACTGCGCTGCTGGCGCTGGTGGAGCAACATGATCTCAAGCCGGCGGATATCGCCGAGGTGCGCGTCGGTCTGTCGAAGGGCGTGTTCGACATGCACGGCACGCTGGGGTGGGACGACAAGTTCAAGGCGCTGTTGTCGATGCCGTATATCACCTCGGTGGTGCTGCACGACCGCGCCTGCTGGCTCGATCAGTTCGAGCCCGCACGCGTGAAAGATAAAGCAGTCGATGCCTTCGCACGTGACCGCGTTAAGGTCAGCGCTGATTCCGGCATACAGGGCACGGCGGCGCTGGTGGAGATCAAAACCACCGCGGGTGTTACCCACACGGATCGCCGCATGGTCGCCAAGGGCGACGCCGCCGATCCGTTAAGCCGCGCCGAAATTCAGGGCAAGCTGCGCACGGCGGGCAAGGGCGTGATTTCGAATGCGGCGGTGGATCGCATTATCGCGCTGGTTGATGGCTTGGAGAACGTGGGTAACGTAGGCGAGTTGCTTGACGCGGTGCGTGCGTAACGACGCTGCACCGGCCTCGCCGCGCGCCGCGTGTTACGCGCTAACGGTGTACCAACACCGGTATGCGCGATTGCGCCAACACCTTGCTGGTCTGACTGCCGAGCAACAGTTTGCTTAAACCGCTGCGACCGTGTGATCCCATGAAAATCAGGTCGCACTTGTGTTTGCGCGCGGCCTTCACAATGGCATCGGCCGGAAAATCACTCATCACAAAATAGCCGTCGCACGAGACGCGCATTTCCGTGGCGACTTTTTTCACTTCATCCAGATGGTGCTGCGCGGTTTTTTTGGCTTGGGCCGCGTGCTGTTGCGGTGATATCAAATCCGGCGGCACGTAGTCAGCATAGATCTCGATGTGAAAAGTCGGCGCCACGTAAAAGCCAGTGATGCGCGCGCCGAGTTTGCGCGCGAGCTTGACGGCGTCGCGCAGGGTTCTGCGCGACAGTGCGGAGCCATCGGTCGGGACCAGCAGGTGTTTGTACATATCATTGTCCTCCAAGGTCGAGCGCGCGATTATCGGCGCAGACTCATTATAAGCGCGGCGTGACGCCTGTGTTTGATGCATATCAATGGCATTGCCGGTTTGCCGGCGCATGATGTGCGCGTAACCCACGGTGAGGCGCGACAGTATGAGCGTGCGTTATCTGAGAAGACCGATGAAGGCCCGTGCCACCGCGAAAGCGACGAAGGGGGCGAATGTGACGCCGGGGACGAAAATCGCTGGCGCCGTCCCCATCGATGTGACGCGCGAAGAACGCGAACAGTTGGCGTATGCGCTGGCGTATTTTTGCGTGGCGTGCGGGCGTGAGCATGCGAGCGGCGACGTGCGCGGTTGCGATATTGCCCGCGCCGAAGCGGACATTGTTGCCGTCATTCGGCGGAGTCCATAAATATTGTTTAAAAACAAATACTTATATAATTTCACCCAGGTAATGCGCTACGGCTTCAGGCGAAACGCCGCTTCCATGTCGCGCCGCGGTCATCAGCGTCGCCCATCGACTCAACGTATCGGATCGCCATCCGCCGGCACGTCCACCTCGAAGGCGTTGGCAATGCCCGACACGAATACAAAAAAGCTGAACGTTGCGGTGAGTTCCACCAGCCACTTCTCGCCATAGCGCTTGCACAGGGTGTCGAACAGCGCCGCATCGGCGTGGTGCGTGCGCACGATTTGTAGCGTGTAATTCATTACGTCGCGTTCTTCCGCTGGCAGCTTAGCGGGGTCTCCCTGCGCTCGGATGTGGTCGATGAGGTCTTCGCGTATCTTGTGCTTGCGCGCCAGCGCCACCTGTGCCGCCCACACGTAGGGTGCGTTGCACTCGCGCGCGGCGGCGAGGATCGCGACAAAACGCAGATTCGGCTCGACGATGGTGTCGTCGCGCACGAAACCCACCATGGGCGCGAGCTTTTCCGCGAGCGCCGGGCTGTGCAGCAGCACGCTGAAAGGCCCGCGGATATGGCCGAAGATTTTCAAAATGGCGTCGGCTACCGGCTGGTGTTCAAGGGCGAGGTCTGATTTGGCGGTGATGACTTTGGTGCGGGGCATGGCGGTCTCCTGATGGGATGTGACACACGGCGGGAGTGACTGCTGCCGCGAGTTTATACCGCAATGCCGCCGTGCGCTGCGTACTCGTACTCTACGCAGGCGGTTATCCCATGAGCCGCACCGGGTATGGCGAGGAAGTACGCGTGTGCATCGAATATGACCAACCCGGTTATACGTTACCTCGTTACGAGAATCCCGATCTCACCAACGGCACGCGCATCACGCGCTACATCCCGCGGCGGCTGGTGTGAAGTTACCCTCGCGGGCGGGTGGGCGGAAGCGAGCGAGCGGATTTCCGGGGCGAACGACACCGGGCTTGCCTATCGTGGTCTTCAGCGCGCGGGGGCGGTGCCGGCCGCCATGCGTTTTTGCATGCCGCGATGAAAGCCCGCCATGCCGTCCTTGACCAGTTCGCTGACTTCGCCGGCGTGTCCTTGCAGCGCGGCGACGATTTTCGCGTCGGTCGAAGTGTGCGTGACCACTGCACCGTTGGCGGTCATTTGCACCGACGAGGTGATCTTGTCGCGCTGATCAAAGAGCACCGGCAGGGTATTGCTGAAAATGTTGAAATCGCGTCCTTCCTGCAAGCGCTGCGACATGCTGGCGACGTGCGCCTGAATCGCGCGCGTGGTGGCAAGGTCATCGGATTCGGTGACGGTGCGGATGCCGTTCGGCAGATTCGTTACCGTGCGTTCGATGCGTGCGTGGTTCATCAAGAGTTCATGCACGAGTCCCATGTCCGCGCGCGAGCCGGCGTCCTGCCGGGTCAGCATGGCGGTGTGCCGCGTCATCGGGTCGTGGCCGCCTTGGCGCGCGTGCGGGCCGCGCTGTTCCGGCAGTGTAGTGCCCTGTTCCTTTGCGCGCTTTTCCATTTCGGCGTGGTTGGCCTGCGCGATCCGCTGGCGCTCTTCGGGCGTCATCAGTGTCTGGCCGGTCTGGGGCCTCGTCTGGCCGGGCTGCGCGTCGCAAGGCATGGCACCTGCTTGTGCGCCACTGTGCATGCCCATGCCGTGCACGCCGCCTTGATGCATGCCATGTTGGCCCCCGCTCTGCCCGCCGCCATGGCGCATGCCGCCGCCCATCTGGCCGGGGTGCGCCGCGACCGCGGCTGCCGCCAGCGTGAGTCCGATTGCCGCGCCGTAGTGAAGGATTTGCTTGCGTATCGTATGCATGATTGCGTCCTTTCGAGGGTGATGTTCGGTTACCGCGGCTGTCGTGCCCAAGTTGCCGTGGTTGATGGGATTAACGCATTTTCCCCTGAAAAAAGTGTTTCACAAGAGGCCTGTTTGGTATCGCAGTCTTGCGGCGGGCGGAGTTGATACACTGCGATACAATTTTCTTCCCGAATACGCTGGTGACCGGCTATAACTTCCCGCCATGGACACTCCGGATCACATCCTTGTGGTGGACGACGACCGCGAACTGCGCGGTCTGCTGGCCGAATACCTGCAAAAGCAGGGCTACCGCGTTACCGCGGTGGCCGACGGCAAGGCCCTGCGCGCGGCGATCAGCGTTTCGCACCCGGATCTCATCGTTCTTGACGTGATGCTGCCGGGCGAGGACGGCTTTTCGCTGTGCCGCGATCTGCGCGCGCGTTCCGGCATTCCGATCATTATGTTGACCGCGCGCGGCGACGAGACCGACCGCGTGGTGGGTCTCGAACTCGGCGCCGACGACTACGTGGCGAAGCCCTTCAGCCCGCGCGAGTTGTCAGCACGCGTGAAAAGCGTGCTGCGGCGCGCGCGGGCGCTGCCTGGCAATCTTCAGCCTGAACAAGCGAGCAGGTTTCGATTCGCCGGCTGGACGCTCGACACCGCCACGCGCAATCTGACCTCGCCGCAGGGCGTGGTGGTGGCATTGAGCGGCACCGAGTTTCGGCTGCTGCGCATTTTTGTCGATCACCCGAACAGCGTACTCACGCGCGACCAGTTGATTGATCTCATGCTCGCGCGAGAGGCCGGGCCGTACGACCGCGCGATTGACGTGCAGGTGAGCCGGTTGCGCCAGCGCTTGGGAGAGGGCGCGCGCGAGCCCGCAATCATCAAAACCGTGCGCGGCCAGGGCTATGTGCTTGCGGCGCATGTCGAGACGGACGGCGCATGAGCCTGGTGCCGCGTTCGCTGTTCAGCCGCCTGTTTCTGGTGCTCCTTGCCGGGCTGGTGGCC
>VFLF01000917.1 GCA_009885185.1 Nitrosomonadales bacterium
CCGCCGCTATGATCTAGCCCTGTCGCTGGTGGCGGGCGACCGGCCGACGCTCTACGCCTATATCGCGGGCCGCCAACGCATCGGGCTGCTGCTGCCGACAAAAAAAGAGCTATGGAAACGCCGCTTTCTGCATCAATGGGTACCCTACGATCTCGCCGAAAAACATACGGTGCTCACGCATCTGTCGCTGCTGGCGCCACTGCATGTGCCCGCTATCGCCGAGGTCACCGTGAGTTGGCGCGCCCATGATGAACAGCACGTCGCGCAACTACTGGCGCCGATCAAGGATCAACGCTACGTCGTGCTGCACCTGTATCCGAAATTCAACTACAAGATGTGGAGCAACGCCGGCTGGCTGGAACTGGCGCGCTGGATCGCCGCGCAGGGCATGCCCATCGTATTAACCGGTGGTAACGATGCTGCGGAAACTGCCTATGTCGCCGGGCTGGCGACGCAGATGCACGCACCACTGAATCTCGCGGGCCAATTAACACTGGGCCAATCCGCCTGTGTCATCGCCAAAGCTTCGGCCTACATCGGCCCGGATACCGCGTTGACGCACATGGCCGCCGCGCTGGGCGTGCCCACCGTGGCATTTTTCGGCCCCACCGATCCATTGAAGTGGGCGCCGTGGCCCAAGGGATTTGCCGGCGATCACACGCCATGGCGCCGCCTCGGCGATCAAACGGTCGGCAACGTCTACGTGGTGCAGGGAACCGCATCGTGCGCGCCGTGCAACAAAGAGGGTTGCCGACGCCATATCGAGAGCTTTAGCGATTGTCTGCTGACATTGCCCGCTCAACGCATCGTTAATGCTTTGCGCCAGGTGGCGCGTCTCCCATAATAGCGCGCATGGATACCCTCTCAGCCGGCGCACCGGATACCCCTTACGTCACGACGTGCCCGATTGGTTGCGGTGCGGCGCTGCTCGTGACGCAATACCAGTTGCCCGAAGGGCCTTTGCGCCGGTGCGCCAGTTGCGGACAGCTCATCAGCGCCGCCAGTGAATCTCGCTACTGGAAAACCATGGCGTCGTTCAACGCGTCAGACTTCAACCAGCCCACGCCGGACGAAGTGGAGCGCCGACGCAAAGTCGCGAGCCGCCGCTTGCAGAGCATCGCACGCCTGCTGAAAAAACCCCCTGCCGATATTCGTCTGGTCGATGTCGGCTGCTCGCGCGGGCAGTTCGTGGATTTCGCAGCGCAGGCGGGCTTCGTGGCGGAAGGCGTGGAGCCCGCAACCAAAATCGCTGCCGCCGCGCGCGACGCCGGGCTCAATGTGCGCACCGGCCTGCTGGAAGAGCAGCACTATCCCGACGCCAGCTTTGATGCAGCCTCGCTGTTTGAAGTGGTGGAGCATCTGCGCGAACCCCTGCCGTTGTTGCAGGAGTGCCGGCGCATCCTTAAGCCGGGCGGCGTCCTCATCATCAGTACCGGCAACACCGCGAGTTGGACCGTCAGCGCGATGGGCGCGCGCTGGGATTACTTTCACATCGAGAAGGACGGCGGGCACATCAGCTTTTTTAACCCGCAGTCGATAACTTCGCTGGCAACCGTCAGCGGCTTCAATGTGGAGCGCATCGAAACCTCGTGCGTGAAATTCCACGAAAAAGGCGATGTGTCAGCGGCGTTGTACACTGCGGGCAAAATCGCCGCCGAGTTGCTCAACCTGCCGGCGCGACTCGCCGGCCGCGGGCATGACATGGTGGCCTATCTGCGCCGCCGCTAGCTTCGGCATTATTCCGGCACGCGCCAGCGACTGCCTGCCGTGTTAATCATTCTTCAGTTTAATCCATGGAGAAAATGACACCTAACGATGCGCCTTATGTTGCGGCGTGCCCGGTGGGCTGCCACGCCTCGCTGGCCGACATGGGGATCGTGTTGCCAGAAGGGCCGTTGCGCCGCTGTGCAAAGTGCGAGCAACTGCTTAGCAGCGCGACTGAAGCGCAATACCTGCGTTCTCTAGGGCGCTTCGATACCAATGCGGGGACGCTGCCCGCTGCAAAATCGCTGTCGCGTCACGAGAAAAACAGCGGGCGCCGCCTCGGCAACATTGCAGCCCTATTGGGGCGTTCCCCTGCCTCGGTGAGGCTGCTCGACGTGGGA
>VFLF01000736.1 GCA_009885185.1 Nitrosomonadales bacterium
TCATGCTCGGCTGCGTCCTGCTGCTGCTTGACGAAATCACGCATGAAGTCGCGCAGGAGCTGCGCGCCGGTACGGTCGCGTGATTTTGCGGCCGTGGAAAACTCGTCTTTCAATCCGGCATCGACTCGAAAGGTAAAGGTTGCTTCGCCCATAGTGTTGACCTTATGTGTTACATAATTAGTGCATTGTAGCACAAATTGTGCCCAATTGGCGGCAATGTTCAAGCATTCAAGAGGGGGATGCTCCTCCCGTACATCAAGATGCGTGAGCGCGGCTGCACTCAACACCATAGATCGATGACTGCCCGCGAGCGTAGGCATCACCGCCGGCGCCTCCGCCCCCGAAGTGCTGGTGCAGGCGGTGATGGACAAACTCAAGGCGCTGGGCGCGGACAGCGTGCGCGATCTAGATGGGATTGAAGAGCGGGTTACGTTTCCGCTGCCGAAGGGGTTGGCCGGATAGTTGTTGGCGCGCGGTTCACATTGGTCAGGCGCCCCTTGATATCTCAATTGACACTACTACTTGACGTAAATTCGTTTTTAAACGAAAATTTGCGATGTATGAAATCCGCCATTACCTAACGAGCGACGAGAAGGACGTTTATCTCAATTGGTTGAGAAAGCAACGTGACGCGACAGCAAGGATTGCAATAGACCGGCGCATTAATAGAGTAGAGCAAGGTAATTTTGGCGACCACAAGTTTTGCCGTGATGGTGTGTGGGAGTTGCGTATCGATGTTGGCGCCGGCTATCGGGTTTACTACGCGATTTCGGGAAAAGAAATTGTGTTGTTGCTGTGTGGTGGTGACAAGCGAACGCAAGATGCGGACATTGTCCGTGCTTGCGAATACTGGCAAGACTGGCAAAGGAGAACCGGCGATGAAAGATAGAATGCACGATGAAGCAATGGCCGAGCTATACCGGGAAGACCCCGCATACGCGCTCCAATTGCTGAACAGCATTTTTGAAGATGGCGATCAAAGCGAGCTTTTGATTGCACTTCGCCAAATGGCAAAAGCCTTTGGCGGCGTGCAAGCTGTCGCCGAACAAGCGCACCTGAATCCAACGCAGCTATACCGCACCCTGTCCCCAAAGGGAAACCCTGCTCTAAGCAGCTTTTCAGCAATTCTCAAGGCCATGGGCATGCGTCTTTCAGTGCAGGCTTTGCACAGCCCAACGTCTCACGACTGAAAGCACACGAACCTGAAGTGCTGGTGCAGGCCGTGATCGACAAACTCAAAGCGCTGGGCGCGGATAGCGTGAGCGACGTCGAAGGGATCGAGGAGCGGGTTACTTTTCCGCTGCCGAAGGCACTGGTGTAGGCGTTCCGGGCTTTACCTGATACCGGTCCAATGCGGGATTCGGATCGAAGACGACTTCGATGGTTTTTTGACTCTTGACTGGCCGCCCGTAACGGGTCGCCGGATAAAAATACAGCTTGCTGACCGTTGCCAGTGCCTCATTTTCAAATATTCCCTTTGGCGCCGCGTCAAGCAATTCGACCCGATCCAGCTTGCCCTCTTCGCTGATAAACAGTTTCAGTCTCACCACACCGGCTATGCGCCGCATATAGGCGGACGCAGGGTACGACAGCGGTACGTCGTTGGCTGGTTCGGCCCGTACCTCCACTTCGTCTACGCTCAGATAACGGTCAAACGGCACGGGAAGATCCACAGCCTGGTTTGGCGTGGCTGGCGGACGTTCAATGGGGTTGACGGGATTAGGCGCCTGCGGCAGCAGGTTCTCGGCGGCTATGTCAGGTATTGCTTGAACCTGCGATAGCGGACGGGTAAGCGGATCCGCGACAGTTGGCGGAATATGCTGAAGATCAACAACCAGTGGGCGGTGCGGTTCCTTCTCGGGTGCACCGCCGACGAAGGTGACCAGCGCAACGTGAACAAACAACGAAAGGCCAACCCATTGAAATAGCCTCACGTACTGTGAGGTCAGCAGAGCGGATTGCGTTTCCACACGCGGGTAATATCGGGGTAGGGTCAATATATGACCGATGCCATTAGCTCGGCACCTGTCTGACAGCGCAACCCGTGGCGCGAACCATCATCCAGCGCAATGCGGTATGAACGGCAGACGAGTCTCTGGCGCGCCATGTCGACTTCATGCCAGGCGGTTCGGGCACCCGCCCGGCAATCAATCTGGCCGATTGGCTCGCTATATCACGTTTAGCGGTTGCCGATATCACGGTACCAATAGGTCCGGGACCGAACCGCCTCGATGGGAATCGGTGGCCTCGACGCGCACAACGGGCCGCTGCAGGGTTCGGGGGGGACGCCACCGATCAGGAACGGAAGGGTAATCGTACTACCATCAGCATTGTTTATTTCGACCACGCCGGATACCGGGGACGGGGGCATGCCGCCACCGTCATAAATTACCGTCCTGAGTGCACCCGTGATGAAGTTGATGCTATAGCCACGCGCCGTTCCGAGGTTCGGCTGGCATACCAGCGGGTCGGGCACTATGGGTGTATTGGTGCCGAAAAACGTGTTGCCCCCAATACTGGTCGGAGCGTTCACCCCTTTTTCACCGCGCTCCACGTCCGGACCATACAGCGTGGTGTTGTCGATTTGTTTACGGGGCACCGCATTCAAGAGCGTAACGAAGAATCCAAAGCCTGACTGATCGTAGGCAGGTCCCGCCGTAAACGGCACGCTCGAGGCCGAAGAAGGCAATGTGGGGCTGGCATTGAATAACCCGGGGACGACGAGCGTATTGGTTGTGCTGCTTGTGCTGTCCGTAAGCGTCGCGGAGCAGGTCACAACCGTGGCGATTGTCGGGCAGGCATCGTTTCCTACATTGAGATCTTTCAGCATATAAAATCGGTTGACAACGTTGACTGCTTGCTGAGTGAGCGTCGGGTGCTCGCGGTCGCCAGTGCTAAACACCACGGCATCAAACGCAGGTGTAGTGATGACATCCGGCGGAAAGAAAATCTTGCGCTTGGTGGCGTCGGTGGCTGCGCCGCCGACCGCTGCGAACTTGCTGACTCGCCACGTTGATGGTGCAAATCCGGCACCCGCTCCGGCCGCGGGTTGCAAATCGACGCGCCAGACATTTCCGCCGAGATCGGCGGCGTAGATACGGTCAACGTAGCCCTTGCCGTCAGCCGCGTCACGGTCTACCAGCGTGACATCCGCTGTCATCGGGTACGTCATATCCAGCAACTGGCATGCCGTTGCGCCGGAAGCGCCGCTGCAAGTGTTGGAGCCTCCGCCGCCGGTGGCTTTCCAGATGAGGTCGCCGGTGAGCGCATCCACGACAAAGAGTGCGCGTCCTCTATTCCCAGGCGCGGTGGCCGTGGGGGGTTCGTTGTCTTCCGCAGGATCGTAGCCAGCGCCGAAAATCAGCACGGGTTTTGCGTTGGGCGTAGGCGAGGCGCCGTCGTTGTAGCCCTTCACCAAGGCCACACGCGGCACTGACCAGGTTTGGCCCAATTCGGCAAAACCCGTGTCCGCGTTGGTTTTTTTCCACAGGAATTTCGGGTTGGCCGGATTGCTCACATCGATGGCATAGATCAGCCGTCCGCCGCGCCGCGCCGTGAGGTAGATCACAACTTGGCCGGTGGTAACGTCTTGATAGACGCCGACGCTACCATCAAAGAAATAATCCTTCGGCTGGGGTGCGGGCAGGATGGACGTTGGTGTCGACTCCAGCTTGATCACTGGCGAATTGAGATACTGGCGCTTAAATTTTGAGAAAAACTCAGGCGCAACAAAGCTCCATAGCTCTCCGCCAGCCGTTACCGAGCCTATGGACGCGGTCTGGTTGCCGTTGACGGCACGGAACGTGCCGTCATTTGCGCCGTAAAACACCACGACACCGGTGCTGCCGCCATAGTTGACCACTGTAGGGCGGGAGTGCAGCACATCGCCGTGAATCGAGGGACGAACGGTGATTGTGCCGAGCGCCGGGCTTGCCTCGTCGCCAAAACTGTCGTGACCGCGCACCCAGTCGATCAACGTATCCCGATCCACGCCTAGCGCACTTGCCTGCATTCCGGCAGTGTTTTCAGTGCAGGCCGGACTGGTGGTGATGGCGTAGGTAAACGAGACAGCGGAAGGCACTGTCAAGATGGTTTGACTGCCGGTGTAGAGGGACTCATCTGTCCCGATAGTGCCGGCGATGTTGACGACTTGCCCGACAACAAAGCCATGGGCGGCGGTGGTAGTAGCAGTGACTGTTGTTACAGGAGTGGGTGTGCCGCCTGTGCAGGTGGTTGCTACACGCGTCAGGCCAGCGGTGGCAATGGTCGCAGATGCTGCGGGCGTGCCTGCCGATGCGGTAGTATCAGCTGTGTTAGTTGGTGCTGTAGCTATATTAAAACAGAAGCTGAGGGGGCTGCCCTTTAGCGCGCTGCCGCCAGTACATTTGCTGCCAAGATTCGTTATTACATAGCTTCCGTTGTAGCTTGGAGTGCCTGAAGTGCCGGTAATAGTTACCGTGTCTCCCACTGCGTAATTATTGATTGCAGTAGTAGTCACGGTGACGTTCGCGTTAAAGGGGGCTGTCCCAGCGGGTGTGCCCCTAACTATGTTATTGATGACCAAATTAGCCTTGGCCGGCACAGTGGCATTGCCGGCGGTTTGGGGTGTAGTCGGCCTAATATTTCCAGCGGGAATGGTGAAGTCAAAGTTATTCGCGTTGACCAGGGTGATCGAATAAGTGCCGTTGTAACCAGCATTCGTAGCGCCACTGATAGAGACGGATTGCCCATTGCCATAACCGTGCGCGACAGCAAAATTAGCTCTCGCCGTAGTAGCGCCCGTGCGTATGATTGATGCGATGTTTTGGCTACCCGCCGATATCGATGCGGTATAGGAGCCCGTTGTGGCGACCGGCGGAACCACTGTGACGGGGTAGGTGAACGTCGTCGAAGTCGGCGGCCCACCTACTGTCTTGATCCCATTGAACTGCGAATATATTGAGCCGGTTACGGTCACTGTGCTGCCATTTGCCGGGACGGGACTCATGGCAGAGGTCAGTGTCACAGTCGCGGTGGTATTGTTGCGGGTAATGCTGGTGACCGGGGTGGCGGGTATTCCGGCACTCAATAGCGCCGCGGTAATGCCGTCATTCGTCTTTGCGAACGGTGTGGCCGAAAGGCTGCTGTTGGCGACGCAGCTGGTAGTGCCTGATGTGCAAGTGTATATGCGCCGCGGGTTGGTGGAAGTTCCTGCAGCGGTTGCATAGTTATTTGTTAAGTTCTCTAAACGTATACGCTGAGAGACGCCACCTTTTTCGACAACTTCGCCATCCGGCGCGTCGAATCCTCGCTGGTGCTCGCGCCCTGCGGGTTGTTGATGTAGAAACCCCCCTTCGCGCCGCCAAAATTTGTACCGTTTGGATCCAAGCTGTCTGGCAGAGTAGAGTCGTTTCTGGTCGTCCAGAAGCTGAGCGCATTGGGATCAAAGAACCCGGTACCCGCGGAACTCAGCGCCGAAAAGTACACCGGATGCGTGGTGCCGTCAGCCCTGGTGGCTGTCGTCGGCGCGCGTGCATCGGCAAGGAAAAGCTGAAGATTCAGCGGATCGGCCTGATCAACCGCAAACCGGTATTGCTTCAGGTTGCCTGACCAACGCGGCAGGCCTTGCGGGTCGGGCCTGAACATGCCGAAGTACACCTGGTTAAGGAAGTTGCCGGTGCCGTTGGCGCTGATCGGCAAGCTGGCCGATGCAAACACGCTATTCACCGCGTTGACTTCATTAAATATGGCCAACAGGGCCTGCACAAAGGCATCCATGTCGTTGATGTCCACTACAAACGCCTTGCCGCCGGACTCATCAGCCACGCTTTTCATAAAGCGCTTGTAACCGCTGACGTTCTGGGTATCGTTGGCGCCGCCGTCAACCAAGGTTATGGTATAGGTGGTAATTTCGTTATTACGCTTCATAAACCTCGACCATTCGTCACCCCAGCGGCTGACAAACTTGTCATCGTTGGTCCACGTTATTTGCGTAGGCGCGACATTGTTGTTCGCTGCCGTCAACGCATTTCTCACGTCATTTGCATTGCTGGATTGATCCGCCGGGTTGGCGTTGTTGTCCGCCACGCCGACACGGATCACGAAATTCTTGCCGCAGGCGCTAGCGGCGA
>VFLF01000769.1 GCA_009885185.1 Nitrosomonadales bacterium
ATCCGGCGGTTGATCCGCTGGATTCCAGCAGCCGTCAGCTCGACCCGCACATCGTCGGCGAAGAACACTACAACACCGCGCGCGGCGTGCAGGCCACGCTGCAACGTTACAAAGAATTGCGCGACATTATCGCAATTCTGGGCATGGACGAACTCTCGCCCGAAGATAAACTGGCGGTGTCCCGCGCGCGCAAAATTCAGCGCTTCCTGTCGCAGCCGTTCAGCGTAGCTGAGGTGTTCACCGGCTCGCCCGGCAAATATGTGTCGCTCAAAGACACCATCAAAGGCTTCAAGATGATCGTCAACGGCGAATGCGATGCGCTGCCGGAGCAGGCGTTCTACATGGTCGGCGGCATCGAAGAAGCGTTCGAAAAAGCAAAGACCATGAACTAAGCCGTACCCAGCACTGAACCTATACGCAAGAAAGTAAGAACACAACGCCATGGCTGAAGCAGTACACACAATGCACGTAGACGTCGTAAGCGCGGAAGAGCAAATCTATTCCGGCGAAGCGGAGTTCGTCGTGCTGCCCGGCGAAGCCGGCGAGCTCGGTATTTATCCGCGTCACACGCCGCTGATCACGCGCATCAAGGCGGGCGCGGTGCGCATCAAGGTACCGGGCCAGGCCGAAGAAGAGTTCGTGTTTGTCGCCGGCGGCGTGCTGGAAGTGCAGCCCAAAGTGGTGACCGTGCTGGCCGATACCGCGATCCGCGGCAAGGACTTGGACGAGGCGAAAGCCACCGAGGCCTTGAAGGCGGCCGAAGAGGCGCGTAAGACCGCGCAAAGCAAGCAGGAAATCGCCACGGTCGAAGCGGAATTTGCCATGCTGGCGGCGCAACTGGCCGCGATACAAAAGCTGCGCAAGAAACGCTGATTCTTCGGTAACGCGCAAAAACAGGGGCGGCCACTTACCGCCCCTTTTTGTTTTGCGTGCGTGAAACTCCCGCGCCATACTATCGCTCATGGAAAGCCCATCCGAGGTAGATCTGCTGGTCGTCGGCGGCGGCATCAACGGCGTCGGTATCGCGCGCGACGCCGCCGGGCGCGGCTTGAAAGTGCTGTTGTGCGAGCAACACGATCTGGCGCAACACACCTCGTCGGCCAGCAGCAAGCTGATCCACGGCGGCCTGCGCTATCTGGAGCAATACGAGTTCCGTCTGGTGTCCGAATCGCTCGGCGAGCGTGAAGTGCTGTTGCGCGCCGCGCCGCACATCGTGCATCCGATGCGGTTTGTCATGCCGCATGTGCCGGAACTGCGCCCGTCGTGGATGATCCGCGCGGGCTTGTTTTTGTACGACTACCTCGCGCGGCGCGACACGCTGCCAGGCTCACACGGCATTGATCTGCGCGTTGCGCCCTATCACGTCGGCCTCAAGCCAGGCCTGACCAAAGGGTTCATCTACTCCGATTGCCGGGTGGACGACGCGCGGTTAGTGATCGCCAACGCACGCGCCGCCGCCGACCTCGGCGCGGTCGTATTAACGCGAACCACCTGCACGAACGCGCAGCGCGATGGCGCGCGGTGGCGCGTCACGCTGCACGCCGAGGGCGCAGGGCCGCGAGAGGTAACGGCCCGCGCGCTGGTCAATGTCGCCGGCCCTTGGGCTAAACAATTTATCAATAAAAACATGCACTTAAGCACGCCATTTGGGCTTAAGCTGGTGAAAGGCAGTCACATCGTGGTGCCGCATTTGTATGCGGGCGACCACGCTTTCATCCTGCAAAACGACGATCGCCGTGTAGTGTTTGTTTACCCCTACGAGGGGTACACGCTGATCGGTACCACCGATGTTGAGCATGCTGGCGATCCCGGCGACTGTACCGCCAGCGCGGCAGAAATCGATTATTTGTGCCGCGCCGCCAATCGATATTTTGCACGCACTGTCACGGCGGCCGATGTCGTTTGGAGTTACTGCGGCATACGACCGTTATTCGATGACGGCGCGAAAAACGTCTCAAAGATTACCCGCGATTACACCCTGCGCGTGGAGGGCGACGCGCAAACCGCGCCCGTACTATCGGTGTTCGGCGGCAAGATCACCACGTATCGTAAACTCGCCGAACATACGCTCGAAAAACTGACCGCATGGTTCCCCCAAATGAAACCGCCGTGGACCGAGCGTGCGCTGCTGCCGGGCGGTGATCTCGGTGGACTATCGCCACTGGCCTTCCTTGACCGCTTGCAAGCCGACCATCCCGCGCTGCCGCGAGGCGTGTTGCAATCCATCGCACAAAGACATGGCGACGCCACGCCGGTGGTGTTGGGCGCAACGAAAACCGTCGCGGATCTGGGCGCGCGTTTTGGCGCCGACCTATACGCCCGCGAGGTGGATTACTTCATGGCGCACGAGTGGGCACGCAGAGCCGATGACGTGTTCTGGCGCAGAACCAAAGCCGGGCTGCACAGTAATTCACTGGAGAAACAAGCGCTTGCCACCTATATGGCGAACCGTACCGCAATGGCTGTGAGATAATTTCGCAATGACATTAAACGTCGTCATTCTCGCGGCAGGACAAGGCAAACGCATGCATTCGCGCCAGCCCAAGGTACTGCATGCGCTCGCCGGCAAGCCGCTGCTCGCGCACGTCATCGCGGCGGCGCGCGCCTTATCACCCGAAAAAATCGTGGTGGTTTACGGCCACAGCGGTGACGCCGTGCGCGGACAAGCGGCGGCGCCCGACATTGAATTTGCACTGCAGGCGGAACAAAAAGGCACCGGCCACGCGCTGCAACAGGCGTTGCCTCATTTGGGGAAAACAGACACTACAGTAGTGCTGTTTGGCGATGTGCCGCTGATACGCCCTGAAACGCTGCGCGACCTGATTGCCGGCACGGGCGTGCGCATACTCACCGCTGTGCTGGACGACCCCGGCGGATATGGCCGCATCGTGCGCAAGAACAAACAGGTGCGCGCCATCGTCGAAGACAAAGACACCAGCGCCGCGCAAAAGAAAATCTGCGAAGTGAATACCGGCATCATGGCGCTGCCGACGACGCGTCTCGCGGCGTGGCTTGGCAAGCTCAAACCGGCGAATGAACAAAAAGAGTATTACCTCACCGACATTGTGCCGTTGGCGCTCAAGGACAAAGTTCCGGTGCATGGCATTCCCGCGCCGGACCCGTGGGAGACGCTAGGCGTGAACAGCAAAACCCAACTCGCGCAGCTTGAACGCCATGTGCAGCAGCAATCCGCGCATCGATTGCTCGAACAAGGCGTCACCCTCGCCGATCCCGCGCGCGTGGATGTGCGCGGCGAGCTGACCTGCGGACGCGATGTGAGCATCGATATCGGCTGCTTGTTTGAAGGCCGCGTCACGCTGGCGGATGACGTGTCGGTCGGCGCACACTGCGTGCTGCAAAATGTTGACGTCAAGGCGGGCACCCGCATCGAGCCATATTCGCATCTGGTCGAGGCAAGCATCGGCGCGAACTGCCGCATCGGCCCGTATGCGCGCCTGCGTCCCGGCGCACGGCTGGCGGATGACGTGCATATCGGCAACTTTGTCGAGGTCAAGGCCAGCGACATTGGCACAGGCTCCAAGGCAAATCATCTGGCGTACATCGGCGACAGCAGCGTCGGGCGCAACGTCAATGTCGGCGCAGGTACCATCACCTGCAATTACGACGGTGCGAACAAGCATCGCACGGTGATTGAAGACGATGTGTTTATCGGCTCCGATACCCAGTTGGTGGCCCCCGTCACCGTGCATCGCGGCGCGACCATCGGCGCGGGCGCCACCATTACCAAAGACGTTGCGGCTGGAGAACTCGCGATATCTCGTGCGAAGCAGGTTTCCATTCAGGGCTGGAAGCGCCCAGAAAAAAAGGCAAAGGCATAATATGTGCGGCATCGTCGGCGCGGCCTCCACCCGTAATATCGTGGATGTATTGATCGGCGGCATCCGCAAGCTCGAATACCGCGGCTACGACTCCACCGGCATCGCGTTCGTGGCGGGCGACAAGCTCGGTCGTTTGCGGTCCACCGGGCGCGTGGTCCATCTTGAAGCGTTGGCGCGCAAGAAAAAACTGGCTGCCGAAACCGGACTCGCGCATACCCGTTGGGCCACGCACGGCGTGC
>VFLF01000939.1 GCA_009885185.1 Nitrosomonadales bacterium
CGGCAGCATCGAAGTGATTACGCCGCCGCACGATTTTCACGCGGTAAAAACCAGCATCGAAAAAGCCGGCTTCAAACCGGAAATCGCCGAAGTCATCATGAAGCCGCTGACGGAAAGCGTGGTAACCGGCGACGACGCGGTGAAAATGCAAAAGCTGATCGATGCGCTGGAGACGCTGGACGATGTGCAGGAGGTTTACACCAGTGCGGTCATCGACTTGCCCGCTTGATTGAATCGATACGCATATTGGGAATAGACCCGGGGCTGCGCGCCACCGGCTTCGGCATACTCGAAAAAAAAGGCGGCAAGCTCACCTACGTGACCAGCGGCTGCATCAAAACGGCGAGTGGTGGTGAATTGCCGCTGCGTCTGAAAACCATCCTCGACGGGCTCGCAGAAGTGATCGGTGATAACGCGCCGGTGCAGGTCGCGGTCGAGAAAGTTTTCGTCAACGTCAATCCGCAATCGACGCTGCTGTTGGGGCAGGCGAGGGGTGCGGCCATCTGTGCGGCGGTCATGCACAATCTGCCGGTTTCGGAATACACTGCGCTGCAAGTCAAACAGGCGGTGGTGGGCAACGGCCACGCCAAAAAAGAACAGGTGCAGGAAATGGTCAAAAGGTTGTTGCGCCTCGCGGGCGACCCGAGCCCCGATGCGGCGGACGCTCTGGCGTGCGCGATTTGTCACGCGCATGGCGGGCAGGGTTTGGGGCTGTTGGCGACGGCGGGGTATCGCATGAAGCGTGGCAGGTTGGTTTAAAATAGTTGTTTAATAACAAATAGTTACGAACTTTCCCTGAAGGCGGTTCCTGGCCGCATGACTGCCCGCATGACTTGACCTACGACGTATTCCTGCGGTATGTTCCTACGCTTGGTAACCGCGACTAAGAGCCCATGCACACCGTCAACGTCAGGCAACTGAAAAACAACCCTTCCGAGGCGCTGCGTCAGGCCGAGAAGGAAATGGTAGTGGTGATGAACGGCGAACATCCGTCCGCGGTGCTGGTGCATTTGCAAGACAGCGGCTTGCTTGAAATGCCCGGCGTTAGGGTGGCGCTGGCTACCGCACTGTTCAAGGACGGCAGTCTCTCGCTCGCGCGCGCGGCCAAAGTCGCGGATACGCCGTTGGTGGATTTCATGCAGCACCTGTCGCGCTCTGGTATCCCGGTAATCCAAGGCAGCGCAAAAGAAGTCAAAAAGGACGTGGAAACCCTGGAAGCATGGCTGGCATCGTCCCCGTCGTCCCTATAGTCCTGAGCGATGCCAGTCCGCTGATCGTGCTCTCGCGCATCGGCGGCTTGCGATGGCTAAAAGAGATTTTCGGCGTGGTGCATGTGCCGCTCGCCGTGCGCAATGAGGTGCTCACGGGAAAAGACAGCGTGGGCGAACCCTTGATACGCGCGGCGATCACGGATAAATCATTGCTGGTGTTGCGCCGTGACTGGAAACAGCCGCAATTTCCCTTTTTAGGCGAAGGCGAGGCCGCCTGCATACGCGCTGCGGTAAACTTGCGCCAGCCTAGTCTGTTACTCATGGATGACAGGGCTGGAAGGGCAACCGCGATGGAACAAGGCTTCAAGGTGGCTGGAACCGCAGCAGTCATCGCCATGGCGAAACGAAAAAAACTTATTCCGTCTGCTGCCGTAGTCTTTGAACAATTGTTGCAAATGGAATTTAGATTGTCTGCCGAAGTGATACGCGCCGCGCTGGTAGCGGCAGGAGAGTGACCCGTGGGCGATAGACCATGATCGGCCGAATCAGCGGCAAACTGCTCGCCAAGCAGCCGCCGCAAATCATTGTGGATGTGCAGGGCGTCGGCTATGAAATCGACGTGCCGATGAGCACCTTGTATCAATTGCCCGCGACCGGCGCGGAGGTCACGCTGCTCACGCATCTGACCGTGCGCGAGGATGCGCATTTGTTGTATGGCTTTGCCACCGAGCAGGAACGCACGGTGTTTCGCCAGTTGCTGAAAATCTCCGGCGTGGGCGCGCGCACGGCGCTGTCGGTGTTGTCGGGCTTGAGCGTAGCTGACTTACATGCGGCGGTGAGCGCGCAGGATACCGGCAGGCTCACCAAGGTGCCCGGCATCGGCAAAAAAACCGCCGAGCGTTTGCTGCTGGAATTAAAAGACAAGCTTAATGTGACGGTGATTGCGTCATCGGGCGCGAGCGCGACCAGTGCGAGCTCGGATATCGTCAATGCGCTGTCGTCGCTGGGCTACAACGACAAAGAAGCCTCGTGGGCGGCGAAGCAGTTGTCGGTGGACGCGAGCGTGAATGACGGCATCCGGCAGGCGCTAAAATTGTTGTCCAAATCCAAATGACCGTAGAAACCGACCGCCTCATAGCCGCCGCCCCCGCCTCCGTACAGGAGGAGGCGTTTGAGCGCGCGTTGCGTCCGAAGCAGCTTGACGAATATATCGGCCAGGAAAAAATTCGCGGCCAGTTGTCGATCTTTATCGAGGCCGCGCGCCGTCGCAAAGAGCCGTTGGATCATGTATTGCTGTTCGGGCCGCCGGGGCTGGGCAAAACCACTCTGGCGCACATCATTGCGCGCGAGATGGGGGTGAATCTGCGGCATACCTCGGGGCCGGGGCTGGAGCGCGCGGGGGATCTGGCGGCGATCCTCACCAATCTGGAATCGAACGA
>VFLF01000389.1 GCA_009885185.1 Nitrosomonadales bacterium
CCGGCTGCGATACCGATTTACGCTCAATCACGCCCGGCGCAACCTTTTCGATCACGTCCGTCATCTTGGCATTGATCGGGCCTTTGCCGTCGATCGGCTGGCCCAGTGAATTCACCACGCGGCCAATCAGCTCGGGGCCGACCGGCACTTCAAGAATGCGGCCCGTCGTCTTGACGGTATCGCCTTCAGAAATGTGTTCGTATTCACCCAAAATAACCGCGCCGACCGAGTCGCGCTCAAGGTTCAGCGCCAGGCCGAAGGTGTTTTTCGGGAACTCCAACATCTCGCCCTGCATCACGTCCGCCAGACCATGGATGCGGCAGATACCGTCGGTCACCGAGATCACGGTGCCCTGGGTACGCGCCTCGGTAGTGCCGGCAAGGTTCTGGATGCGGCTCTTGATG
The DNA here is from genome assembly GCA_009885185.1 of Nitrosomonadales bacterium. The sequence continues at coordinate 405 of VFLF01000389.1, forward strand.
AGTTCGCTGATTTCGGATGGGTTGAGTTGCATGGTAATTGCTCCTGGGTACTACTTGAACTTTAGACTTAGTGAGTCACTTAATTGACCAGTGCGGCGGCCATCGCGTCAAGCTTGCCGCGCACGGTGGCATCGATAACTTTGTCGCCGACCACGATTTTCACGCCGCCGATCAGCGACGCATCGGTTTCGACTTGCGCGATGACCTTGCGCTGGTATTTTGCTTCGAGCTGCGCGACCAGTTGCTTCACTTGATCGGCGTTCATCTGCAGCGCGGAAATGATTTTCGCTTCGAGCACGCCTTCTTTGTCGCGCTTGAGCGCTTCGTAGTGCGCGCGAATCAGCGGCATCAAATCGAGGCGGCTGTTCTGCACCAGCACCTGCACGAAGTTGCGCGCGTCACCGGTGAGCTTGTCGCCGACAACGCCGATGACCAAGCCCTCCAGCTGCTGCGCGCTGACTTTCGGATCGCTGATGCACGCCTGTACGCGGGCATCGGCGACCACGCCGTCAATGTTGGCAAGCGCGTCCGACCAGACAGCGAGCGCGTTGCTCTCGGCAGCGAGCTTGAACACAGCTTCGGCGTAGGGTCGGGCGATGGTTACGGGTTCAGCCATTTTCGCTCAGTCAATTACCGTTGCCGAATTACAGTTGTTTTTGCACATCGGACAAAATGTCCGCGTGAGCCTTGGCGTCGACTTCGCGCTTCAAGATTTTCTCCGCGCCCGCGACCGCCAGCGTGGCGACTTGCGTGCGCAGCGTTTCCTTGGCGCGCGAGACTTCCTGCTCGATCTCGGATTTGGCGGCGGCTTTTTCGCGGTCGCCTTCGGCCTTGGCGGCGTTCTTCGCCTCTTCGATCATCTGGCTCACGCGCTTTTCCGCCTGTGCGACGATTTCCGTTGCTCGGCCACGAGCTTGCGCGATGGCCTCGTCGGCCTGTTTGGACGCGCTGTCGAGCGACTTCTTGCCTTCTTCGGCAGCAGCCAATCCATCGGCGATTTGCTTCTGGCGGGCTTCGATCGCCTTGACCAGCGGCGGCCACACGAACTTCGCACAGAAAAATACAAAGACGAAGAACGTGACCGCCTGAGCGACCATCGTGACGTTTAGGTTCATAGGCTTCCCCTGCGGGAATGGTTGTTACGGTGGTTACGTAAAGAGGGCTGAAACTATTTCAAGCTGGCGAGCAAAGGGTTGCCGGTGGCAAACCACAACGCGAGACCGACGCCGATAATGAATGACGCGTCGATTAGGCCCAGCAGCAGGAACACTTTGGCTTGCAGTTGCGGCATCAGTTCGGGCTGGCGCGCGGCACCTTCGAGAAAGCGGCTGCACATAATACCCACGCCGATACACGCGCCGGCGGCGCCCAGGCCGATCATCAGACCAATGCCGATGCCGGTAAACGCCTGAATTTGTGCGATATATTGTAGCTTGTCCATCACCCTCTCCTTTAATAAAATTCCAATAAAAACAAATAGTTAGATATTAGTGGCTCTCGTGCGCCATCGCCATGTAAACCACGGTCAGCATCATGAAAATGTAAGCTTGGAGCGCCACGATCAGAATGTGAAAAATAGCCCAGCCCAGCGCCAGCACGCCGCCGGCAACGGCGCCGACCAAGCCGGTTGCGGCCCACATCCACAGCAGCATGAAAATAATTTCACCGGCGTAGATGTTGCCGTAAAGCCGCAGCGAATGCGACAGCGGCTTGGAAACATATTCGACGATGTTGAACAGCAGGTTCAGCGGCCACAGCAGTACATTGCTGCCGAACGGTGTGCAAACGAGTTCGTGCGTCCAGCCGCCGATGCCTTTGACTTTGAGATTATAAAAAATCATCAGCCCAAATACCGACAGCGCCAGCGCAAACGTGGTGTTTATATCTGAAGTCGGCACCGGCTTCCATTCGTGCTGTTGCAACACGAGTGTAGTAAACCCCTTCTCGCCCCCAATAAGATCTACTGGAAAAAAATCCATCGCATTCATCAGCAGCACCCACACGAACACCGTCAGCGCCAGCGGCGCGACAAAGGCGCGGTTACCGTGGAAGATGCCCTTGACCTGACTATCGACGAAATCAAACAATATTTCGACAAAGGCCTGGCGTTTGTTGGGCACGCCGGCGGTTGCGCCGCGCACAATCCACCACAGAAAACCGAAACCCACGACGCCGAGCATCAACGCCGTGGCGAACGTATCCAGATGCAATGTCCAGAACGCGCCGTCGCCGAGCGACACCGTGCGGTTGGTGAGATGGTGACCGATATAACTGGTCGGGGTGAGTTCCTGTCCTGCGGCGGCCATCGTGCTGTCTCGCTGATTGGTTCGACTGCTGCTATTCTTTTACCAAGATCGCCGCGCGGAAGACCAGCACCGACACGACGAACGACAAAAACAAAACCGGGTGTATCACATCCTTATAGGATGTCAGCACCGTTCCCAATAACACCACGATCAGCAGGACTCTTACCGATTCCGCCCTGAAAAGCGTGCGCAGGGTTTGCCCCGCTGTTCTTATGCCGCCACCCGAAACCAGCAGGGCGTAAGCCAAATCCGCGATCTGGTTGGCCAGACCACCCAACACGGCAGATATTGCACCGTGCCATCCGCCCCAAAGGCCGGCACCCAGCGCAATTACGACGGTGGCGACAAGCTGCCAGCGCAACACCGTGCGTATCGGTTTGCTCGTAATGCGTTTCAGCATCTGGAACCGCAAGCTAGCAAACTCATTGATTGTACTTGGTTTTATAGTTTCGGGTCAAACTTGCTGCGCCGCAATAACCAGACGCCTAGCGCTTGAGCTTTTCAATCAAGGTGTCGAACTGATCGAGACTGCCGTACTCCACGATCAGCGCGCCGCGGCCTTTGCCCTTTTGCTTGATCTGCACGCGGGTGCCCAGCGTTTGCGCCAACTCTTCCTGCAACCGCGCGACATCGCGATCCACCGTGCGCGGAATCCTCGGCTTGGGGCGCGACACCAGTTCGCCCACGCGTTTTTCAACGTCACGCACCGTCAGTCCCTTGGCGGCGATTTCGTTGGCTAACTCCACCTGCCGCAGCACCGGCAACGCGAGCAACGCGCGGGCATGGCCCATATCCAGCTTGCCTGCCGCCAGCAGATCACGCACGGGCGGCGCCAATTCCAGCAAGCGCAACAAATTGGTAATCGCAGCACGTGAGCGCCCCAACGCATCCGCCGCCGCCTGGTGGGTCAAACCCAATTCGTTGGTCAGGCGCTGAATGCCTATGGCCTGCTCCAGCGGGTTCAGGTCTTCTCGCTGGATGTTTTCGATCAGTGCGACAGCGAGTGCTTGCGTGTCGGGAATATCGCGAATCACCACTGGCACTGTCTGTAAACCCGCCATGCGCGCCGCGCGCCAACGGCGTTCGCCGGCTATGATTTCGTACTTGCGGTCAGCCACGGGGCGCACGAGGATCGGTTGTATCACGCCTTGCGTTTTGATCGATTCAGCGAGTTCTTTCAGCGCCTCCTGATCCATGTGCGTACGCGGCTGATACTTGCCGGGTTGCAATTGATCGACCGCCAGCTCGTGCTGCGCATCACTTGGCGCGGCTACAGGTTTTTCCTGGGCCGGTTCATCACCGCCGAGCAGCGCGTCAAGGCCGCGCCCCAGTCCTTTAAGTTTTGCCATGACTTACAGTGCGGCGGCGGATTGCCGGTTAAGCATTTCACCGGCGAGCGCGATATACGCCTGCGCGCCCTTGGACGCAAGATCAAAATGCATCACTGGAAGGCCGTGACTGGGCGCTTCGGCAAGACGTATGTTGCGCGGGATAACGGTGCGATAGACCTTGTCGCCAAAGTGATCCAGCAGTTGTTGCGACACCTGCTGCGCCAAGGTATTGCGCGGATCAAACATGGTGCGCAGCAGGCCTTCGATTTCCAGCGCCGGATTCAGATGCGCGCGCACTTTTTTGACGGTCTGCACCAGATCCGATAATCCTTCGAGCGCGTAGTACTCGCACTGCATCGGAATCATCACCGCGTGCGCCGCTGTCAATCCGTTGACCGTGAGCAAATTCAGCGCGGGCGGGCAATCGATCAGCACAAAATCGTAGTCGTCGCCGTGGGTGGCGAGTGCGTCTTTAAGCCGCGTTTCGCGATGATCCATGTCGACCATTTCAACTTCGGCGCCGGCGAGCTCGCGATTGGCGGGTACGACATCGTACTCGCCGCCTTTATCGCTATTGCCCGCGCGCAGGCGCACCTCGGCGAGTTGTTTTTCGCCGAGCAGCACGTGATAAACCGTGGCCGAGAGCGTGCGTTTGTCGATGCCGCTGCCCATGGTGGCATTGCCTTGCGGATCGAGATCCACCAGCAACACACGTTGCTTGGCCGCCGCCAGACTCGCGGCAAGATTGACCCCGGTCGTGGTTTTGCCCACGCCGCCTTTTTGATTGGTGATTGCGAGTATGCGTGCCATATAAATGTAAACCTTAAGCCGCTTTCAAAAAAACCAGATGGCGCTCGGCATTCAGGCCTGGCACCGCGAGTGGCGTTACGCCACAAAGTTTGAATGCGCCCTGGAGTTGCGCGATTTCAGCCAACGGATGCACGCCTTTCATGGCGATCAGCGTGCCTTCCGGCGCGACCAAACGACCCGCCATCTCTGCAAACGCCGGCAAGTCGGAAAACGCCCGCGAAATCACAACGCTAAATAGCTGTTTTGATTGATATTTTTCTATGCGCTCGCAGACCACTGCAGCATTGCTGATCTTGAGCTCAATCACGGCTTGATTCAGAAACGCTGTTTTTTTGTTGTTGCTGTCGAGAAGCGTGACGTGTGCATCGGGCAACGCCAGCGCCAGTGGTATGCCGGGCAACCCGGCGCCGCTACCGACATCGAGTATGGTTTTCACATCCGTCAACAGCGGCAACAGCGGCGTGACCACCGCGAGGCTGTCGAGCAGATGATGGGTGAGCATCTTGTCCGCATCGCGTACTGCGGTGAGGTTGTAAACCTTGTTCCACTTTTGCACCAGCGCAACGTAATCCAGCAGCTTTTGCTGTGTTTCCGTCGGCAATGAAAGATTCAGCCGTGCCAGACCCTCGGCGAGAACTTGCGCGCTCATGCGGTTTTGCGTTGACCGCTGAAACCGCGTTTGGCGTATACCATCAGCACGGAAATCGTCGCCGGTGTAATGCCGGATATGCGCGCGGCTTGGCCCAGCGTTTCCGGTTGATGCTTGGCGAGTTTTTGTTGCGCCTCGATCGACAAGCCGGAAATTTTGGCGTAGTCGATATCCTGCGGCAGGCGCGTGTTTTCCTGCTGTGCGCTGCGGTCGATTTCTTCCTGCTGGCGTTCTATGTAGCCGTGATACTTGGCCTGAATTTCCACTTGTTCGGCGACAGCGGTGTCGTTAACACCGGAACCCGCGCCAGGCAAGGTCATCAGCAAGTCGTAGGTTACGTCCGGTCGTCGCAAAAGATCCAGCAATGGATA
>VFLF01000101.1 GCA_009885185.1 Nitrosomonadales bacterium
GTAGGCGGTCTGCGCCCAGCCCGCGCCGGACAGTGCAAACAGCGTGGCGGCGATCAGGGTGCGACAAACATTGCGGGACATTACAGTTTCTCCATGAGTGGCGGCGGAGTGTACTGTAAAATTGTTGTGGCTGATTCCCTCCTTGTGCAAAGGCGTTGGCTGCTTGCGCCGCGCCGTTTCCCCCGCCCTGATTGAATACCCGAGGTTCGCTCCTGATGAAAATCACCCAAATCGAAACCATCGTCGTCAACACGCCGATCCTCATCGCGGGCAAGATCGCGCCCAAGGCGAGCGGCTTGCCGCGCACCAGCATCAACACGCTGATGGTGCGCGTGGACACCGACGAAGGCATCAGCGGCTGGGGCGAAGGTTTTGGCCACCGCATTTACGCCGCGACCAAGGCGGTGATCGACGATATCCTCACGCCGCTGTGCATCGGGCGCGACGCCACCAACATCACCACGCTGGTGGATGACCTGCAACGCAGCGTGTCCGGCTCCGGGCGCAATGGGCCAGCGATGTATGCGCTCTCCGCCATCGACATTGCGCTATGGGATATTGCCGGCAAGGCCGCCGGGTTGCCGCTGTATCGTTTACTCGGCGGCTCGCCGCGCAAGGAGCTGCCTGCGTATGCCAGCCTGCTGCGTTACGGCGACGCGAAAGAAATCGCGATGTACACCGAGCGCGCCATGAAGCGCGGCTACAAGCATTTGAAATTGCATGAGGTCACCGAAGCGCCGGTGAAAGCTGCGCGCAAAGTTGCCGGGCCGGACATTCCCATCATGATCGACTGCAACTGCCCGTGGACGGTGGATCAGGCGATCCACATGGCCGAGGTGCTCGCGCCGTATAACCCGAAGTGGCTCGAAGAGCCTGTGTGGCCGCCGGAAGACCATCGCGGCTTGTCGAAGGTGCAGGACGTGGGCGGTATTGCCACAGCCGCCGGTGAAAACGCCATGCTGCACGATTTTTTGAGCATGTTCGAGAATGATGCGATCACCTACGCGCAGCCCAGCGTCGCCAAAGTCGGCGGCGTGACGATGATGCGCAAGGTGATGACGCTGGCGGAAACCTTTGGCGTGAACGTGGTGCCGCACTCGGCGTATTTCGGCCCGGGGTTGATTGCCTCGATGCACTGCATCGCCGCCATGGCCGCCGACAGCGTAGTGGAGCGCTTCGACTGCGATTTTAAAGAGACGCCGATGGGCGACTGGATCAATCCGAAGAAAAACGGCTGCTATGATTTGCCACAGGGGCCGGGGCTGGGGGTAGATCCTGATTTGAAATTGATTAAGAAATTGCGTATTGCGTAAACAATCAAACCAAAACAGGCTGTTCAGCTACAGAGAACACCGAGGACACAGAGAGATATCAATAGGTTGCCAGCGTCAGGCATTTCACCTTTTGGATAGAACCCGCGAACGGCGAATGTCGAATTTTCCTCTGTGAACTCTGTGTTCTCTGTGGCTAAATGCATTTTTTTACTGGAGACCCTCATGAACGCCCCCGAAACCCGATCCGATTCTCACTTTCAATATTTCCCCGGCAACTATCGCTGGTCCGCCGAGATGCTGGTGGTGCTGTCCACCGCGCCGTTCGGCGGTTCGGAGGTGTCCGAAGTCATGCGTATCGGCAGCCGCCTGCAAAGCAAAGTCGGCGACGACGAAGCGTGGTTCGACGAATGGGTAAAGGGCGCGGACCTGCGCATGCACACCGCGCAGGCTGCCGAGGCCGCAGGCCACATATTCACCGCTGCGCAAAATTATTTGCGCGCGTGCTTTTATTACCAGATCGGCGATCACTCGCGCCAGCCGAAAGACGCCATCGCGATGGCGGCGTATAAAAAGTCGCTGGAGTGCTTTCGCAAATTCGCCGCGCTGACCGACCGTCCGAAAATCGAAGTCGTCGAGCTGCCGTCGAAGCACGGCGCGTTCGCTGCGTATTACATTCACGCCGAAAACGCGAAAGGCAAACGCGCGCCGTGCGTGGTGCGCTTCGGCGGCTTTGATACGCAAAAAGAAATTCAATATCTGCGCGGCGTGCCTGACTTGGTGCGGCGCGGTTTTTCGTGTCTGCTGGTGGATGGGCCGGGGCAAGGCGAGGCAATTCGGTTTCGCGGCATGCATATGCGTTACGACTTTGATATCGCCGGCACCGCGGCACTCGATTACCTCGAAACACGCGACGACGTGGACATGAAGCGCGTGGCCATCCTCGCCATGAGTCTCGGCGGTTATTACGCGCCGCGTTGCGCCGCGATGGACAGCCGTTTCAGCGCTTGCATCGCGTGGGGGCCGATCTGGGATTACCACGCCACGTGGGTCAAGCGCCTGGAAAAAATCAAAGAGGCCGCGCTGCCGGTACCGGCGGAACACTTGCTGTGGGCCTGCGGCGTCGAGACTTACGACGAGGCGCTGAAAAAACTCGAGGGCTTCAAAAGCGGCGATGTCGCCGGCAAAGTCACCGTGCCGTTTTTGCTGTTGCACGGCGCGGAAGACGCGCAGGTGTCTCGCGCGGATGCGGACAAGCTGTTCAACGCCATCGCGTGCAAAGACAAAACCATGCGCGTGTTCACCGCTGAAGAAGGCGGCGCGCAGCATTGTCAGCGCGATTATCTGACGCTGGCGTGCGATACGGTGGCGGATTGGCTGGAAGATCGGTTTAATAAATAGTTGTTTAAAAAAAAATAGTTACAATATCCTCACATCAACAACACCGTCATTCCCGCGAAAGCGGGAATCCATACGATGCCTCATACGGCACAGTGTTATGGATTCCCGCCTTCGCGGGAATGACGTGGCGAGTTTTTTACTCACGGCATAGGCCCCCATGATCGAAATCAAAGAGAAATCCGTCGCCGGCCAAACCATCCGTCTGCACGATTCCGACAACGTGGTGATCGCGCGCGTTGATCTTCCGCTCGGCGCAAAAATCGAAGGTGGTCTCACCTGTCGCGGGCAAGTGCAGGCGGGTCACAAAGTCGCCTCGCGCGCGATCCGCGAAGGCGAGCCGATACTGAAATACAACGTGGTGATCGGCTTCGCGTCAGTGGATATTCCCGCCGGCAGCTACGTGCATGCACACAATATGCAGTTTCGCGAATTTGACCGCGACTACGCTTATGCCGAGGAATTCAAACCCGTGCAGATGGTGCCCGAAGCGGAACGAGCGAGTTTCATGGGCATCGTGCGCGCCAACGGGCAGGTGGCGACGCGCAACTTTGTCGGCATCTTGTCCACGGTGAATTGTTCCGCCACCGTCGCGCACAAGATCGCTGAATACTTTACACCGGAGCGGCTGGCGGAGTATCCCAACATCGACGGCGTCGCGGCCTTTTCGCACGACACCGGCTGCGGCATGGAAATGACTGGCGAGCCGATGAATCTGTTGCGGCGGACCATGGCGGGTTACGCGCGCCACGCCAATCTGGCCGGATCGATGATCGTGGGCCTAGGTTGCGAACGCAACCAGATCAAGGGTCTGATGAAGGAACAACAGCTCGACGCCGGCGACCGCTTGCATCTGTTCACCATGCAGGACACCGGCGGCACGCGCAAAACCATCGAGGCCGGTATCGCAGCGGTGAAAGAAATGCTGCCCGAAGCCAACAAGGTAAAGCGCACGCGCGTATCGGCAAGCCATCTGATGATCGGCCTGCAATGCGGCGGCTCGGACGGCTTTTCGTCGATCACCGCCAACCCGGCGCTGGGGGCGGCGATGGATATCCTCACGCAGCACGGCGGCACGGCGATATTGTCTGAAACGCCCGAAATCTACGGCGTCGAACACACGCTCACGCGCCGCGCGCGCAATCGCGAAGTCGGCGAAAAACTGATCGAGCGCATCCGCTGGTGGAAAGATGTGTACACCGTGGGCCGCGACACGCAGATCAACGGCGTGGTCAGCCCCGGCAACCAGCACGGCGGCCTAGCGAACATCCTCGAAAAATCACTCGGGTCCTCGATGAAAGGCGGCACCGGCCCGCTGATGGAGGTGTACCGCTATGCCGAGCCGGTGACGCAAAACGGCTTTGTCTTCATGGACACGCCCGGCTTCGACCCCTGCTCCGCCACCGGCCAGATCGCTGGCGGCGCCAACATGATTATGTTCACCACCGGCCGCGGCTCGATGTTCGGCGCGAAACCCGTGCCGTCGGTCAAGCTCGCCACCAACACGCCGATGTTCCGCAAGCTCGAAGAAGACATGGACATCAATTGCGGCGAAATCCTCGACGGCACCTCCACCTTGCGCGAAATGGGGCAAAAGATATTTGAACTCATGCTGCGCACGGCGTCGGGCGACAAGACCAAAAGCGAGCTGTTGGGGCTGGGCGATCATGAGTTTGTGCCTTGGAATATTGGGGTGGTGGGGTAACAAGGGGTACATTTTGGAAGAATGTGAAAATAAGGTTTCGCGCAGCGCTGCTCAGAACACTCCCCTGAGAGCCGCCGAGCAGCGCAGCGGAAACTGGAGGGGTCGGCGAGGACTGTCTGAGTCCTCGCGGGGGTATTGCGAGGGCGAGTTCCGCAGCCGCCAGTTTTCGCGAACAGCGCAGGGCAGCCCGAAGGGCCGGCGAACCGGGGGCCGCCTTCTATTGGTTACTTTTCTTGGCGGAGCAAGAAAAGTGACCAGCCGCCGGGCTGCCCCCGGCGAACTTGAAGTTCAGTGCGCATGTTGAGCCATCAGAGCGTCCATGCCCCCTCCCCAACCCTCCCCCGCGCAAACTACGCGCAAGGGAGGGAGACGGAGCCGCTGCGTTTCGCCAAATGGCTACTTTTCATAGTAGCGATTTGCTGTGTCACACCCCTCCACGCCCAACCCTGGAAACCCACCCGCAACATCGAAATCACCGTCTCCTCCGGCGCGGGCGGCGCTGCTGACCGCGAAGCGCGCGAATTGCAGCGACACCTGCAAACGCTGCCCGGCATGCCGCCGATCACGGTGAACAACCGCCCCGGTGGCGGCGGCGCGATTGCGTGGACATCGCTGAATCAACATCAGGGCGACGCGCACTGGCTCGCCACCATGAACGTGGCGCTGCTCACCAACCACATCATCGGCGCTTCACCGCTGCGCTATCAGGATCTCACCCCGCTGGCGATTTTGATGCGCGAGTACATCGCGGTGTGGACGCACGCCGCGTCGCCGATCAAATCGGTGAAGGATCTGATCGCGCGATTGAAAGCGAATCCCTCGTCGGTCAGCTTCGGTCTGTCGCCTGCGCTCGGCAATCAGAATCACATCGTGCTCGGCATGCTGGCAAGAGCGGCAGGTGTCGATCCGAAATCGCTGAAAATCGTCGTTTACGCCGGCGGCGCGGGTGTCACCGCGGCGCTCGGCGGGCACGTTGATGCGTGGGTCGGCACGCTCGGCGGCGCGATACCACTGGCGCACGCGGGCAAGGTCAACGTGATGGGTGTCAGCGCCGACAAACGCCAGCAGGGCAAGGCCCTCGCTCTGCCGACTTTCCGCGAGCAGGGCATCGACGCGGTGTACGCTGCCTATCGCGGCATCATCGGCCCCGGCGGGCTGTCGGCGGCGCAGATCGCCTACTGGGATGCGACATTTTCCAAAGTGGTCAGCAGCGCGCAATGGAAAGCCGCCGCGCTCGAACACGCCTGGGAAGTGGATTACAAAAACAGCGTGGAGACGCGCCGCTTTCTCGATGCCGAATATCCGGTGTTGCGCAAAACGCTGGCGGAACTGGGCGTCACCCGATAACCGCAAACGGCGCAAGCCACTACGCATTCACCATCGATTTCAGCACGGGCCGCCCGTTGTTGCGCGCGCAAAGAGCGCGCGGTGTGATTACCCTGCCGCAGCCTGGATCAGTTCGATGTCTTTCTTCAGTAACTGATTGACCAATTGATTAACCGTGGTGCCACGCTGCTTGGCACGCGTGGCCAGAAAGTCCAGCACTTCGGGGTCCAGGCGCACCGGCGGGATCAGGCGTACATTCGGGCGATAGAATTTGCCGCGTTCGGCATTGCTGAAATCGTATTCGTCTTTCATGTTGTCACCTTGAGTGATTGCCGCGGCGCGGCAGGTTATCCATTTTCATACTGTACGCGCTCACGCCGGGTGGGCTGTCTTGCGGAAATCAGGCGCACCAGCGCTGAATTTTCGCTGGTATTGCTGAACGTATGGACTACCAATAGTATCTGGCCATTGGCTGCCCGTCCGACACTAACCCACCGTTCCTCATCATCACCATGTTCGTCATCGTGACGTGTCATGGCCAAAGGATCAAGCAAAACGCTCATCGCGTCCGTGAAATCCACGCCGTGTTTGGAAAGATTGCTCTCGGCCTTGGCGTCGTCCCATTCAAACTCATAATCGATGCGGTCGGTCATTTGGATGAAATCGCAGCAGATCCGATGTCTGTATTTTGCGTATTATAGAATCATTCAATCGCCGCGCCATTACTATCCATCAGTAACCGCCTACGGCTGGTACGCCACCTATCGCAGCCGCATCAGCGGCAGTCTCCGAATTTGACCGCCCGGCACTCGGGGGATACAGTGCCGTGAGCAGAAAAAAAGTGTGCCGTATCGACCATGCTTGACTGGAGAAAACCGCAATGAAGGCTCAATGGATGAAGGCACTCGCGATGGTTTGCGTGGCGGCGGCTGTCAATATCAACGCGCACGCGCAAACCTGGCCCGCCAAACCGGTGCGCCTGGTTCTCCCCGCCCCCGCCGGCAGCGCGCCGGATTTTTTGTCGCGCACCATCGCGCCCAAGCTCTCCGAAATCTGGAGCCAGCCGGTCGTCATCGAAAACATCGTCGGCGCATCGGGGCACATCGGCACCGAACGCGTGGCGAAATCACCGCCCGACGGCTACACCATTTTGTTCAACACCATCGGCCCGATCGCGGTCAATATCAGTCTCTTCGACAAGTTGCCGTTTGATCCGGTGAAGGATTTTGTGCCGATCACGCTGGTGGCGTTCACACCCAACATCGTGTGCCTGCACCCCAGCCTGCCGGCGAAAAACGTCAAGGAGTTCATCGCGCTAGCCCGGCGCAATACCGGCAAGCTCACCTATGGCTCGGGCGGCCCCGGCACCACGCAGCATTTGTCGGGCGAACTCTTCAACGTGCTGACCGGCGCAAAAATGATGCATGTGCCGTATAAATCCACCGCGCAGATGACCATCGACGCCATCGGCGGGCAAATCGACATGATCCCGCATAACGCGCCGGTGGTGCTGCCGCATGTGCGCTCGGGCAAGCTGCGCGGCATTGCTGTCACCAGCGCGAAGCGGCTCCCCAGCGTGCCGGATCTGCCCACGATGATCGAGGCCGGGCTGCCGGGATTTGAGGTCACAGCGTGGTTCGGGCTGATGGCGCCCGCGAGTACGCCGCCCGCGGTCATCGCCAAAGTTCACGCCGATACCGTGCGCGTCATCAACATGCCGGATGTGCGCGAGCGCTTTGTCAGCCAGTCCGCCGAACCCAGCGGCAACAAGCCCGAGGAATTCGCCGCCTTCATTCAGTCGGAAATCACCAAATGGGCCAAGGTCATCAGGGCCTCGGGTGCGAAGGCCGAATAATGCGCCGTAGCGTGCCAAGCCCGTCCTGATTCTCTCGAAGAATGCAGGGCGATTAATCATAGGTATTTGTTTTTATTGATATATTTATCATGACATCACAAGACCATTCCGTCCCCAACTCCAGCGGCACCGCCCCACCCAAACTCAAAGCGCCCGCGAACGCGTGCGATTGCCATCACCACATTTACGACCCCGCTCGCTTTGCGTTGCCCCAACCGCAGCCCGCGCGGCCAGTGCCGCCGAACAGTACGGTTGCCGATTACCGGCTGTTGCAAAAATGCATCGGCACCACGCGCAATGTCTTCGTGCAGCCTCGCCATTACGGCACCGACAACGCGGTGACGCTCGATGCACTGAAGCAGTTCGGCAAAAACGCGCGCGGTATCGCGGTGGTGCATCCGACCATCAGCGATGCGGAACTCAAGCGCTTTGACGACGCCGGCGTGCGCGGCATCCGCTTCAGCCTCGGGAACCCGAAAACGCGCGCGGTGCAGCCCGACATGATCGAGCCGCTGGCGAAACGCGTTGCCCATTTCGGCTGGCACATCCAGTTCAATGTTCAGGCCGATCAGATTGTTGAACTCGCCGATATTTTGCGGCGGCTGCCGGTGACTGTTGTGATCGATCACCTCGGCCACCCGCATCTGCCCGCGGGCGTCAACGACGCGTCGCATCACATCGTGCGCGGCCTGATTGACGCGGGGCGCGCGTGGGTCAAGCTGGCGGGTGCGTACTTCAACACCGAAGTCGGCCCGCCCACGTATGCGGATGCAACCCGGATTGCGCAAGCGTTCGTCAAGGCCGCGCCGGAGCGCGTGGTCTGGGGCAGCGACTGGCCTCACCCCAGCGCGACGGATGGTAAGCCAGATGATTCGCTGCTGTTTGATTTGCTCTCCACGTGGGCGCCGGATGAAGCGGTGCGCAACCGCATCCTGGTGCTGAACCCCGAGGCGCTGTATGGTTTTGACCCTTGAAGATCATTCAACTCACCGACTTGCATCTCACCGCCGGCGATGCCGCACTGTACGGCAGCCACCCCGCGCAACGGCTGAATACGGCTGTTGACAGCATCCTGCGCGAACACGCGGACGCCGCGTTTTGTCTGCTCACCGGCGATCTGGCGGATGCCGGCGCGGATGACGCGTACGCAACCCTCGCCTCAATCACCGCGCGTTTGCCGATGCCGGTGTATCCGCTCGCGGGCAATCACGATGACCGCCGCGCGCTGATGCGGGTATTTCCCGAGCTGCACATCGACGAAGCAGGCTTCATCCA
>VFLF01000537.1 GCA_009885185.1 Nitrosomonadales bacterium
CTGGTGCGCGAGGGCGACCTGATCGAACTCGACGTCGAGGCACGCAAACTCGAACTCAAAGTCAGCGACGCAGAACTCGCGCGCCGCCGCGCCGAGTGGAAACCCGCACCCAAAAAGTTTGGCCGCGGCTACGGCGCGCTGTTCTCGCAGCACGTCACGCAGGCCGATAAGGGCTGCGACTTTGATTTTCTGCATCAGACGGAAGCGACGCCGGATCCGGAGATTCATTGAGGTTTTATGCGCGTGAACGAATGACCCCGCGATTGACTCCCTCTCCCGCCCTGGGGCGGGAGAGGGTGAGGGCAGGGGAAGCGTGATGCTGGCGTGATGTGGGTCTGCGATTAGCCCTACCCTCACCCCAACCCTCTCCCGCCCAAGTGGGAGAGGGGGATTTCTTGAATGCCGAAGCCACTCTCTTCCCTGTGAATTTGCTGTGAAACTCCCCCGCCTGCTAACCGCCGCGCTCGTCGCTGCCGCGGCGATCCTCTTTTTCGTCCCGCCGCCAGCGGGCGCGCCGCCGCACATGATGCAAGCGGCGGCGATACTGTTGCTGACTATCGGCCTGTGGGCGACGGCGGTGATACCGGAGCATCTGACCGGCTTGCTGTTTTTGTGCCTGTGCATGCTGTTCGCCGTTGCACCGGCAAACGTCGTTTTCTCCGGCTTTACTTCCGGCACCTTGTGGCTGGTATTGGGCGGATTGGTGTTGGCCGAAGCGGTGCGCGAAACCGGCCTTGGTGTGCGCATGGCGCGACGGCTTTTTGGCGCCTTCACGCTGTCGTACGCGGGTTTAATTGCCGCCGCAACCACCATCGCCCTGTTGCTTTCGTTTCTGATGCCGGCCACGGTCAGCCGCGTATTACTGTTGTTACCGATCTTCGCCGCCATGGCGCAGCGAGCTGGACTTCCACCGGGATCAAACGGGTATACCGGCATGGCGCTGGCTGCGATCATCGTCAGTTTTCAGTGTGGCGTCACCGTGCTGCCGGCCAACGCGCCCAATCTGGTGCTCGCGGGCGCGGCGGAGACGCTTTATAACAAGCCCATCATCTATGCCGATTATTTGCTCCTGCACTTTCCGATACTGGGGTGCGTCAAAGCGGCGATTATCATCGCGCTGATTTGCTGGTTGTTTCCCGCGGCCACATGCACGCCGGACGCACACGAAAAGCCGGCACCGATGTCGCCCGAAGAGCGCCGCCTGTCGGTGATACTGGCGTGCGCGCTGGTGCTGTGGGCGACGGATTTTCTGCATGGCATCCGGCCAGGGTGGATCGCGCTCGGTGCAGCGATCATCACGCTGATGCCGCGCGTGGGCGCGGTACCGCCTGCGACGTTTCCAGAGCGCATCAAGCTCGGTTCGTTTTTTTACGTCGGCGCGGTGCTGGGTTTCGGCGCGGTGATGCAGGACAGCGGGCTGGGCAAAGTGTTGGGCGGCGCCATGCTCGGCACGCTGCATCTTGCGCCGGACAACGATTTCATGAACTTCGTCAAACTCACGATGCTGGCGACGGTAACGGGGCTATTCACCACCAATCCCTCGCAGCCGGCGTTGCTGGCCCCGCTGGCGGCGCAAATGGCCGAGGCCACCGGCTGGCGCATCGAAGCCGCGCTGATGACCATGGTGATCGGGTTTTCGCTGATGATCCTGCCGTATCAGGCGCCGCCGGTGATGGTGGGGATGCAGGTGTCGGGTGTCACGCTGCGGCAAATACTGCGGCTGACTTTGCCGCTGGCGGCGGTTTGTATCTTCGTGCTGATGCCGCTGGATTACGTGTGGTGGCGGGTGCTGGGGTATTTTCGGTAAACTTCGAACTTTTTCGCAAGGTCGCTCATGAGCCAACTATTTTCGCCGCTGCAAATCGGCAACGTTATGCTGCCCAACCGCATTACCGTCGCGCCCATGTGCCAGTACAGCGCTGTTGATGGCTCGATGACCGATTGGCATTTGATGCATCTGGGCAATATGGCTTTGTCCGGTGCATCGATGCTGGTGATCGAGGCCACTGGCATCGTGCCCGAAGGCCGCATCACGCCGCAGTGCGTGGGCCTGTATAGCGACGCCAACGAGGAGGCGATGACGCGCGCGGTGAAATTCGTGCGCAGTATTTCGCCGATTGTGCTGGGCGTTCAGTTGGGACACGCGGGCCGCAAGGCTTCCGCGCATAGGCCGTGGAACGGTCGCGGCGCGTTAAAGCCCAATGAAGGCGCATGGACCACCGAGGCGCCCTCGGCGATTGCGCTGGCCAGCGACTGGCCGATGCCGCATGCGCTGAGTACGCAGGAAATGGAGCGCATCAAGCAGGCGGCGGTGGCGGCAGTGCAACGCGCCGCGCGCATCGGACTGGATTTTGTCGAACTGCATTCGACGCACGGTTATTTGTTTTCGGAATTTTTGTCGCCGCTTTCCAACAAACGCGACGATCAATACGGCGGCAGTCTGGAGAACCGCATGCGCTGGCCGCTGGAAATGTTTCGCGCCATGCGCGCGGCGTGGCCCGCCGATAAATTCATCGGTGCAAAAATCTCCGGCGCCGATTTCGCCGACGGCGGCTGGATGCCGGATGACGCCGTGGTCTACGCCGCCGAACTCAAAAAAGCCGGCGCTGCGTATGTCACGGTGTCGGGCGGCGGCGTGGTGCTGGATGCCAAGGTGCCCATCGGCCCCGGTTATCAGGTGCCGTTCGCGCAGCGCGTGAAGCGCGAGAGCGGCATCGTCACGGGGGCGGTGGGTTTGATTACCGATCCGCAACAAGCCGAAGACATCATCGCCAGCGGGAAGGCGGATTTCATTTCGCTGGCGCGTGCGTTGTTGTTCAATCCGCGGTGGGGGCAACATGCGGCAGTGGCGCTGGGCGCGGAAGGCGTGCCGTACGCGCCGCAGTACGACCGCAGCTCGCCCAAGCTATGGCCACCGGGGAAAACGCTGGTTAAGTGGTAGCGTCGGAGTAATTCAAGGCGAAAAAAAGGGGAGCGAGGCTCCCCTTTTTTATAGCGACAAAAAACTTACTTGACCGGCGAAAAGCTCGCGGCGGTCATGAACTTGTTTTGCTGTGCCACCAGCGCTTCAATCGGGCGGCCGTCGGTCTTGGCGCGCGCCGACGGGGGCCAGGCGCCGGTTTTGTGGGCCTGATCGCGCACTTCGTTGCGTTGATCGAGCGATTTGTACGGCCACACGTGGATCCATTTGTTCAGGCCGCCCAAATCGGTGTACCACAGCGCGGTGATCGGGCCGAACTTCAGGCGCGTTTCGAGCGCGACTTCCCAGTTTTTCATCATGATCGGCAGTTGGCCGGCGGCGTGGGTGTATTCGCGCCACTCGAACCACGGGCCGTTGTTGCTGGGTTTCAATTCGGGCGAGAACGAGGTCTGATTCATGATCTCGGATTTCTGGCTCACGAGGAATTCCGCGATGGGTGGCGGCCATGCGCCATCTTTCACGGCGGCGGCGCGGATGGTGGCGCGCTCGGCCAAATCCTTGTAGCCCCACACGTGCATGAAGGTGTTGAGGGGGCCGACTTCCACTTTCCAGAACGCGGCGAGCTCGGAATATTTTTTGCGC
>VFLF01000509.1 GCA_009885185.1 Nitrosomonadales bacterium
CATGCTGGTCGCGCCGTGCTCGGTGAAAACACTTTCCGGCATCGCCAATTGCTTCGACGAAGAACTGGAGGTGCGCGCCGCCGACGTGTGCCTGAAAGAACGCCGCCGCGTGGTGCTGATGTTCCGCGAAACACCGTTGCACGCCGGGCACATCCGCCTGATGCAGCAGGCGACGGAAAACGGCGCCATCGTCATGCCGCCCGTGCCGGGCTTTTACAGCCGCCCAAAATCCATTGCCGACATGGTGACGCAAAGCGTGGGACGCGCGCTCGACCTGCTCGGCGTAGACGCCGGCGTGGTGAAGCGCTGGAAAGACACACCGCCACCCCCACGCAAGCGCTGATTCAGCCCCCGCCCGATGAGCGTGAACGACTCCGCTTTCTGGCGATTTTCTTTGCGGTTTTATGCGCGCGAAGGCGTCGCCCCCCTTTGCCTGGCGCTGCAAGACCAGCAGGGAGTGGATGTCAACCTATTGTTTTTTATACTTTTTTTGTCTTTGCACGAACGCCGACTAAAGCCTGCGGACATCCAGTGCATCGATCAAGCCACCGCCGCATGGCGCACCCGCGCCGTGCTGCCGCTGCGCGCCCTGCGGCGTGATCTGAAAAACGGCGTGCCGCCGATGGACGCGGCCACCACGGAGGCACTGCGTACGGAAATCAAACGATGTGAGCTACATGCCGAGAAGCTACAACAGGAAATGCTGGAGCGTTTGTTTCCGGCGACGTCCATCGGTGTGACTTGCTCGGTGCAGGAAGCGGCGGCGACAAACGTTGCAGCCTACGGCTCGGTTGTCGGCGGATTGCCGGACGCGCTGGTGGAAACGCTGCTCGGATTATTCGGCGAAGCATTCAGCACCGCATGACGGCGGGATGGCTCCCGCCCAAAATTTGGTTGCATTCCTGCCTTACGGCAAGCAAGTCGCCCCCCTGAAAACGTGATTAAAATCACACATTTAGGCTACTATCACCGTTTATGGTCCGCGAGGGCTGAAAACCCCGCCGTTCATTCCGTCAATGCGCACGCTCGTCGCATCGCTTTGCATAATGACCGGCAAAATCACTAACATTCAATACGTCTGAAAGGGAATGGCATGAAAAAAATACTAAAGCGTGCTGGCGGATTTACGTTGATTGAGCTGATGATCGTGGTTGCGGTTATCGGCATTCTGGCCGCGATCGCGTATCCGTCTTATACAAGCTCCGTGCGCAAGGGAAATCGCGCATCGGCGCAAGCCTTCATGTCGGAGGTCGCCAACAAACAGCAGCAGTACTTGATGGACGCTCGCCAGTACGCACTGGGCGCGGGCTTCTTGGCCACTTTATCCCTGACAGCCCCGGCCGATGTCACCAAGTTTTATACCATCACCGTAACACCGGCGACAGCCACAACCCCTCCCAGCTTTACCATCGTTGCGACACCTACCACCAGTCAGGCGCCCGATGGCTGCCTTAGCCTTAGTCATTTGGGGGCAAAGGTGCGCACGGCAGCAGCCGACTGTACCGGCGCCAATATTGGTTGGTAGTCGCCGAAAAAAGAATCGACAATCCGATGAAAACGCCCGCTCAAAAACAGTGGCCTAGACTTGGGGCTGATCATGTCCAATCTGCCAATGGCGAACGCGGTTTTACGCTGGTTGAACTCCTTATCGTAGTGGTGATCATGGGAATATTGGCCGCCGCTGCCATGCCCAACTTGATGCAGTTGCTCACGTCCATGCGAATCAAGAACGCCAGCTTCGACGTTTACGCCAGCATCGCTGCCGCGCGCAGTGAAGCGGTTACGCGAAACACCACGATTACGATTACCCCTGCGTCCGGCACCACCAACTGGGCAGCGGGTTGGGTGGTTAGCGCTGGCGGCGTGACGGTCAAGACGCAAAATGCACTCCCGGGCGTCACCATTACGGGCCCCACGTCCTTGGTGTATCAAGGCTCGGGACGGCTTGCGCCGGGAACCGCGCCTGTCATCACCCTGACAGCCGCAAACACACCCGATGTCGTTGGCCGTTGCGTCCTCGTTGATCTCAGCGGTCGCCCCCAAACCAAAACACCGACGAGTGGAGTTTGTTCGTGATGCACCCCTATTGGCACAACTATAGAAACAGGGAACAAGGCGTCACCCTGCTGGAAGTCTTGGTGACCATTCTGATCGTGACCTTCGGTCTGCTCGGACTGGCAGGTTTGCAGGCCCGCATACAAGCGGCTGAAATCGAATCCTACCAGCGCGTGCAGGCCTTGGTGCTGCTGCAGGACATGGTAGATCGCATATCCGCGAATCGGAAGCAGGCCACGAGTTACGGTGTCAACGTCGGCACCGGAGGTTATAGCGGCGGCGCCATAGACGACTGCACTGCGTACACCGCGGCTGCTGATCTTTACCGTAGGGATCTGTGCGAATGGAACAACGCGCTCATAGGTGCCGCGGAAAACAACGGCACTTGCACCACGTCGAATAAAAGTGGATGCGTGGGCGCGATGATGGGAGGCCGTGGCTGCATCACCAATTCGGTGGCCACGATGCCCTACGAATTTGTTGTTTCAGTAGCATGGCAAGGCCTGACGCCAACATCCGTTCCGACGGTCTCTACCTGCGGGCAGGGTCAATACGGCACCAACGACGCCCATCGGCGCGTGGTGTCCACGCGCGTTGTTTTCAGTTGCCTGCTTAACTTGGACGACGGTGTCACCTGTGCGAGTGCAACGCCATGAGTCATATAACGACAACGCAGGCTTTTCGCCCGAGACAATCCATGCGGCCCCAAATGAATTCAGGCGGTTTTTCCCTGGTTGAACTGATGGTCGCCATCGCCTTGGGCCTGCTGATCCTCGCGGGCATGTTGCTGGTTTTTTCCAACTCCAGCGCCACTCGCAACGAAATCGAGCGCAACAATCGTCAGGTTGAGAATGGCCGGTACGCCATTGAGCTATTGCGCGATGACGTGCAACTTGCCGGTTTTTACGGCGAAATGAACTGGGGCAATTTCATTGCGCCATCAACGGTGCCTTCAGCG
>VFLF01000073.1 GCA_009885185.1 Nitrosomonadales bacterium
GCAACGTGACCGTCAACAATTCCGAGGCCTACCAGGCCGCCTGCCTGGCCGGACTGGGATTGATCCAGGTGCCGTTGGCGGGGGTGCGCGGGTTGCTCGAGAGCGGCGCGTTGGTGGAAGTGTTGCCGGAGTTTCCGGCGGAGCCGATGCCGGTTGCGATGATGTATGCGAATCGAAGGCATTTGCCGAAAAGGGCGAGTGTGTTTATGGGGTGGGTGGCTGGGGTGATGGGCCCGTTTCTTGTCGTGTCCTGACGACTCCATCCCTTGGCAGTTTCGTGCCTTATCGCTGTCGCATCTCAGGCTGTCGCCCAAATGATGCATCATCATATTGATGAATTCCCTTCGGCACCACTTCGTCCCACAAGGCTATTTGCGGGGATTCTCATGCCCCTCGCAAGGGCGACAGTACGTTTGGGTTTACGACAAAAGGCCAGGACGGCCTCCAGCATGCAAATCCGTGAAGTCAATTGCCTGGGCTCCTTCGTACTATGCGCAAGAACGGCCAGACGGCACTCTAGACACCGATTCACTCGAGAAAAACCTAGCCGTAAACATTGAGACGAAGGCCATAGCGCTTATCTCGAGGTTGGATGCCTCGCGGGAGTCTCGCATGCACCTTACTGAGGAGCAGGAAGAGCAGCTAGCTTTTTTTATTGGACTCTCTCTCACTCGCGTGCCGAGCTTCAGAGATGGTTTGCGCGACGTGTACTCTCAGATTGCCCAGTACACCGCAGAACTTGTAGCTCCGGAATTGTGGCCAGGCCCGGACCCGGCACCGAAGGTAACCGCGGTTGCTAAGGAATGGGTCACCCTTGAGCACATGATCGAAGGTGCCAATCAAGTTGCACAATCAATCCTGACCAAGGAGTTTCAGTTTTTTCGCGCGCCGAACGAGAAGTTGTACCTGACATCGGACAACCCAGTCGTGTTTAGCGGCGTGGCGCCTGCAGATTCGAAAGGCGAACTCTTCATGACCTTGACCAAACACCTCGCTGTTGTCTGTACTCCAAGGTGCACTGGGCAACGAAACCCGGTCTATGCGGCACCGAAGCAGCAGGTAAAAAGCATGAACGCAACGATAGCGCGGGCCGCCAGAAATCGTATTTTTGCCAGCGAGAATTCAGATGGCCTGGAGCGACTGGCGAAGAAATACCATAAATTTGAACAAAGACTCTCGTGAGCGTCGCTCGACACCACAAGATCGCAGAATAGGTAGACGCACATGGATTCTCAACACACAAACTGACGCACTGTTCCGGCCCCAACATGGCAGCCCACTACAGCGCCGAGAGAAATTTCTCGAGCTCTGCTTCCGTCTCGAACAGCAGCGCGTCGTGGGGCTGAGAAGCGGCCGCTGTTTGTATTGCGCCCATGTGCTGGCGTAGCTTGGCTTTTAGCGCGTCCTTGTCAGGATGAGTTTCGGCAAGCGCAATGATCACGATGCGCAACGCCTGAATCATCCCAACGAGCGAGATCGGTAGTTGTGACATGCTGACATCCTCATCCAAAAACGTTCTGAATCTGCTATGAGCTCAGTCTTCGAGGTACGGATCTATCGCCGCCTCAATTGTCTGCGAAGCAATCCCGACTGCCGCCAACGTAGCCTCGCTAACGTCCTTGGCGTGAGCGTCTTCTCGATGCTTGTTCATAAAATCAAGGATGACCTCAAACTGAACTTTGGTCACCCTTGTCTGCATCGTCTGCTGCTCAAGATGGGCAAAGTTCACCCACCCTTTCATGACTACGTTAAGCAAGTCAATTAGAAACAAATGTTCGCGTAAGATCTCATCCCTATCAATGCCGGCAAGTTTTTCTCTTCGTTCGGCAGAAACTGCCTGAAGCACGACATCAATCCATCGCTGGGGCCCTTTCATAGCTACCAAAACCCGCTTAATAAATCGCCGAAGCTTGATTTCTAGCCGATTTCTATGAAAACCAAGTTTGGCAAGATTCGCAAATAGCTCGCCTTCTTGATCCGTTGGTTCTGCTGAAGGAGCAGACTGCGCCGAGACAAGATCCTTGACCCTACTTCGCAGAAAGCTTGCAATGAACTGCATCGCCAACTCAGGTGGATTTCCCCGCACCAGGCCGTACGCCCGCAGATGCGCCGACAAATCGGGAATGGACCTCTCAACGCTTTGAAATGCTTCGAGGTCGTTTCGAGCCAGATAGTCAAGCATCTCGTACTCGAGCGGATACCAGCGCTGGAGCACGCTGAGCACGTTCTCTGCATTAGAGAATAGAGCAAGATCACGATCTGCTTCTTGCGATTGAAGTGCTACTTTTGTAACCTCAATCGGCTTCCTCTTATCCTTCAATCCGTCGAATATCCGACTACATGCCTGCCTAGTGAGATGCGGATGCCCTCCATACCTTTCGTGGAGATAGTCGAAACAATCCTCACTGAAGCTTAGTCCCATAAACCGTCCCAGCGTCCTGGTCATCTGACGCACCTCATCCCGGGAGAAGGGCGGCATATACTTCTTGGTGACCATTCCGAACAAAGGGTTGTCTCTGTCAGAGAAGGAAGCCGTTTCGACAGGTGCAGCATTTGTTCCGCAGACAACAAAACTCACGTGCCTATTGGTGTTTTGGACGGCCCGAACTGTTTTCCAAAACTCCACGAAATCCGAGTCCCAGTGCGGCCTCATCCGGAGACGCTCGCCCGGAGTGATATGTTCAATCTCGTCGAGAGCGACTACGATTTTTGTTGCCTTGCTGACTCGAGATAACGCGATTCGAAACAGCTCTGCTGCATTCGCTTCGGTGTATGCACCCGCCTTTTTTCCGCCAGGCAGCGATGCACCTATCCTGTCGAGGAGTTCCCACCATCTAAGCTGATAAAAAGCGCTATCCTCGAGGTCAAAGTAGATGAGCTTGCCTGCCCCACCTTCTTCAAGCAGTCGCTGCAGTCGAAAAAGGACGGACGTCTTACCTGTTCTTCTGAGGCCGAACAACCCCAGATTTTCACCTGACTTTAACAAATCGCGCAGCGAAAGGACGAACGAATGACGACCGAAGAAATACAGATCCGACGCCAACGGCCTGGACATATCGAATAGGTCGCGACTATAGAAAAATTCCGCCAACCTATTGCGGACAAAATATTCGTCATTAATTTTTCGGCATTCAACCTCTTCGAAAGGAACAATAACTCGCGGGTTGTTCGAATCAGCTGAGAGGCTCCTGACTTGGGCTTTGGCATCCGTAGATGCAGTGAGAAGCATGAACGCCATGGGCTCCGCGCGCCCCATGCAGGGGCTCTCACTCAATATCTTCTCCGCGATGTGAAGGATTCTTGGCTGGACGGTCGAGTACTGATGATGAAGAAGAAGAATTTCGTTCTCAAGACCAAAGCCGTTCTTTATGTGCTTCTCGGGGCGAAGCAAGATGGCATATACCTGCGCGCCGTATAACTTCATGGGACTAGCCCAAGTAATGTCAAAGTCTGGCTTAAACGTCGCCAACATTGAAATTATATCGGGTCTGGTTGAGAGAGCTTCCAAGGCTCCTTCGTGAATTCGAGCCATTAAATTTCCTTTGATTTTGTGACACGAAAGGAAACGAGCTGTCGTCGAGATGAACCTCCTCGCCTACATATTCCGCCGATACTCCCCACCAACCTCATAAAGCGCATGGCTAATCTGCCCCAACGAATGCGTCTTCACCGCCTCCA
>VFLF01000300.1 GCA_009885185.1 Nitrosomonadales bacterium
AGTACAAATTTTCGGTGGTGGTGGGCGCGCTGGCGGCCAACCCCGCTGTGTACCTGATGGGCATGCAGTCGTCCGCCGAGGATGTCGAAAAGCGCTGGGGGGATGCCACCGCGAATCCGATTCCGCCACGCGTGGTGGAGAACGCCGCGTGTCAGGAAGTAGTGATTGAAGGCGATGCGTTAAAGGGCGAGGGCAATGGCCTCGACAGCATTCCGATTCCGATTTCCACGCCGGGCTTTGACAGCGCGCCGACGTTGACCGCTACCAATGTGATTACCAAAGATCCCGATACCGGCATCCAGAATCACGGCACCTATCGCGCGGCGCTGAAGTCGAATGACCGGCTGGTGATACGCATGGCCACGCGCACCGGCGGCGCGGGCGGCTACCGACATTACGTCAAGCATCAGCAGCGCGGTGACAAGGAAATGCCCTGTGCGATTGTGCTGGGGTGCCCGCCAGCGGTCGCGTATGTGGCGCCGATGAAATTGCCGATAGATGTGGATGAAATCGGCGTTGCGGGCGGGCTGGTGGGCGCGCCGATCAACGTGGTGAAGGCGCGCACGGTGGATTTGCTGGTGCCCGCCGAAGCCGAGATCGTGATTGAAGGTTATTGCGACACGGAGTTCCTCGAACCCGAAGGCCCGTTCGGCGAATCGCACGGGCATGTGGCACTCGAAGAATTCAACATCCCCATGCGCGTGACTGCGATCACGCATCGCCGCGACGCGGTGGTGGCGTCGTACCTGTCGCAGGTCACGCCCAGCGAATCGAGCGCAATCAAGCTGGTGTCGTATGAGCCGATGTTTCTGAACCACTTGCGTAAAACGCTGGGCATCCGCGGCGTCAAGCGTGTCAAGCTGCACGAGCGGCTGACCGCGCTGCGGCGCATCATCATCATCGTGTTGGAAAAAAACACGCCGCGCACGGAAATCTGGCGCGCGTTGCAGGGCGCTGCCGCATTCCGTGCCGACTGCGGCAAAATCTGCATCGCAGTGGATGAAGACATCGATCCGGAAAACTCCGATGCGATTTTCTGGGCGATGGCGTTTCGCATGAACCCGTCGGAAGATTTGCAGGTGATTAACTACCGCAGCCCCGGCCACGGCCCCGAGCGCGAGCACGAGACCGAGCAGCAAGATGCGACACTGTTGATGGACGCCACCAAAAAAGAAGAACTGCCGCCGCTGGCGCTGCCGAAAAAGGAATACATGGAGCGCGCCGGTAAAATCTGGGATGAACTGGGCCTGCCCAAACGCCGCGCGCAGTCGCCGTGGTTCGGGCCGGGTGACGGTGACTGGTTGCCGCAGTGGGATGATGCCGCGAAGCGCGCGGTGGCGGGTGACTATCAGGAAAACGGCAAGATTAGCGCGACACGGAAGCGCAAAGGGATTAAACCGGAGACGGGGTTTCGACCGGATGAAAAGTAAGTGGTAAACCAACTCTGTCATTCCCGCGTACGCGGGAATGACAATGAGGAGAATATTCCCCATGAACAGGCCCGCTGATCCGCAGGAAATCAACGCAGAAGACTTGATCGAGTGGTACTACGCCCAAGGCTACTCCGATGGCCTGCCGCTCGTTCCACCCACGCCCGCAAAAATCGATGCGATGGTCAAAGCACTCGGCGGCGACCCATCCATTAAAGAATGCCGCGTGCCTCCGCGCTGGGGCAGCCTGACACGCGAGGTGCTGGCGATCAATATGGTGATGGCGGGCTGTCTGCCGGAGTACGCATCCATCGTGCGTGCGGCCATGCATGCGCTTTGCGATCCGGCGTTTAATCTCAATGGCGTGCAGGCCACCACCCACATGGCGAGCCCGCTGCTGATCGTCAACGGCCCGGCGCGCACCGCAGCGGGCATGAACTCGGGCATGAATGTGTTTGGTTCGGGCAACCGCGCCAACGCCACCATCGGCCGCGCCATACGGTTGATACTGCTCAACGTCGGCGGCGGCTGGCCGGGCGAACTGGATAAAAGCACGCTGGGCTCGCCGGCGAAATACACCTACTGTATTGCCGAGAACGAAGAGGTCAGTCCCTTCGTGCCGTATCACGTCGAGCACGGCTACCAGGCCGAGGATTCCACCGTGTTCGTGTTGGCCGCCGAGCCACCGCACAGCGTGACCAATCACGTGGCCAACGATCCGCAGGGCATTCTCGACAGCATGTGTTCGGCGATGAGCACCATCTGCAACAACAACGCGGTGATGGGTGGCCACTGCGCGGTGGTGATTGGCCCGGAGCACGCGCGCACCATCGCCAAGCACGGCTGGAAGCGCCACGACATCCGCCACTATCTGTGGAAAAACGCCGGCAATCTGTGGAAGGATTTGTACTTCAACGATCGCTACGGCAAGGTGTATAACCGCAGCTTTCCCGCGTGGTACAAACGCGAGCCGGAGGCGATGACGCCGATCGTGCCCGCGCCGGACAACATTCACGTGTTTGTCGCGGGCGGCGATGCGGGACGCTTTTCGGCGTTTATCCCCGGCTGGGGCAAGGTGTCGTCGCCCGTGCTGCGCGCGATTGATCCGGGCACTGAGCGCGCGGGCGGACCGGTGTGTCTGGATGGGACTTGTTATTTGTGAGCCAACCATATCCCCCCTCCCGTCGTTCTGGCGAAAGCCAGAACCCAGGTGGTAACGAGCGGCGCGTTGCGCCGGAAATTTACGCACTGGATTCTGGCTTTTGCCAGAATGACGAAGTAAGTAAATCGAGTTAATCGGATTCACGGAGAATGACCATGACGCAACCACACTACGACCCACGCGGCATCGTCGAAGCCGACACCCGCGCCGCCGCGGCGCGTGCGCCCTCACTCAAGGGCAAGCGCCTCGCCATCCTCGATAATACCAAGTGGAACGCCGGCAAGCTGCTGCGTAACCTGCAAGAGGGTTTGGCCAAAGACACGGGCCTGTCCGCGATCAATTACTACCGCAAACATAGCTTCTCGATGAATGCCGCGCCGGAACTGATCGATGAAATCGCGGCGAATAACGATCTGGTCATCACCGCTATCGGCGATTGAGGCTCCTGCACGTCGTGCTGTATGCACGACACAGTGGAGCTCGAAGCGCGGGGCTTGCCCACGGCGCTGATTATCACCACGGAGTTTCAGCTCGAGGCCCAGGTGCAGCGCGACGCGCTGGGCATGAGCGCGTTGGAGCCGGTGGTGATCGAGCACCCGTTAAGTTCGCTGACCGAAGCGGAGATCGCGCAACGCGCCGCGCAGGCATTGCCGCAGATTCAATCGGTGTGGCTCACAGGTAAAGCAAAAGGCGCCTAATTGAGAACATTGTTGTTGGCATTCGTGGCGCTTCCTTCGGTTGTTGGCACCAGCGTAAGCGCACAAACGTTCCCCGCGAAACCCATCCGCATCATTGTCCCCTTTGCGCCGGGCGGCGCGAACGATCTGGTGACGCGGTTGGTGGCGCAGAAGTTGACCACGGGCATAGGCCAAACGGTGGTGGTTGAAAACCGCGGCGGCGCAGGCGGCACCATCGGGCTGGACGCGTGCGCGAAAGCACCGCCGGACGGATACACGCTGGTGATGGCGCCCACCAGCGCGGTGGCGTTTGCACCCAGCCTCAACGCCAAGCTTTCGTACGATCCGGTGCGCGATTTCGCGCCGGTCACCGCCGTGTCAAGCGGGCCGAACGTGCTGGTGGTGCATCCCTCGGTGCCGGCCACCACGGTGAAGGATTTCATAGCGCTTGCGCGCACCAAAACCGGCAAGCTGAGTTATGCGTCATCCGGCGCCACCAGCATGTCGGGCATAGCCGCCGAGATGTTCAAATCGATGGCGGGCATTGACATGGTGGGCGTGCCGTACAAAGGCACTGGCCCGGCGATTACCGAACTCATCGGCGGGCAGGTCGATGTGATGATCGCCGACTTGGCGATTTCGCTGCCGCATGTGAATGGCAAGCGCCTGCGCCCGATCGCGGTCACCGGGCCAAAGCGTTCGGCGCACGCGCAGCAGTTGCCGACGGTGGCCGAGTCGGGCGTGCCGGGCTATACACTGGTCAACTGGCGCGGCATACTGGCCCCGGCCGCGACGCCGCGGGATATCGTGTTAAAGCTCAATGCCGAAATTATCAAGACGCTGCGCTCGCAGGACATACGCGATTCGCTGGCGCGCGAAGGCTTTGAGCCGATAGGTGATACGCCAGAGCAGTTTGCTGCGTTAATAAAGTCTGAAGTGGCGCGCTACGATAAATTGATTAAGGCGGCGGGGATCGCCGGCCAGTTGTGAAAGCCGGTGTAGTATGATCAGGTTGTCTACGAGAAGGTATCATAAGTATATGTTTTTAAAAAGTAAATGTGCGTATCTGTGGGCGTTCATCGTGGCGCTGGGCGCGGTCGCGTGTTTTGGCGCAGCGCATGCGGCAGAAGGTTTGTTTCCCGCCAACACGGTGATGGCGCCGCCGCCAAAGCCCACGGTGATGCCAGAATTTGAATTCACCAATCTGCATGGCGGCGTGCTGAAATCATCGGAGCTGAAAGGCAGGGTCGTCGTCATCCGCTTCTGGGCGACGTGGTGAGACATCTGCCGAAACGAAATGCCTTCCGTGCAGAAGGCACACAGAAGTTACCCGGAAAAGGACGTGGTGGTGATGACGATTTCGCTCGACGGCGGCGATGGCGCGCCGGTGAAAAAATTTCTTGATCAGCACAAATACACCATGCCGTCGGCGCACGATAAGGGTATGGCCTATGGCCGCAAAATCGAAGCGCGTGGCGTGCCGATGACGTATATTATTGACCGCGATCAGAACATCGTCGCGCGCGGGATGGGGCCGCTGGACCTGGACCGTCCCGATGTCCGGAAGATGATTCAAACCCTCGTAGCGAAGCCGCAATCCAAAGCCGAGCTGAGAGCCGAACCACGTAATTAACCAAGGAGAAGCTGATGTTTCTGCGAATGTTGAAAACGGTACTGGCGGCAACAGCGCTGATGCTAGCGGCCCAATCCAGTCATGCGCTGCAAGTGGGCGACAAGGCACCAGATTTCTCGCTGCCCTCGACCAAGGGCGGCAACGTGAGACTCTCCGATTTTGCCGGCAAGCAATCGGTGGTGCTCTTTACCTACATCGGCGCGTTCACCAAGGCCTGAACGCAGGAAGCCCTCGGCTTTCAACTTGATCTGCCCAAGTTTGAAGCCGTCAACGCCCAGGTTCTGGGCGTCAGCGTGGATTTCCTCGATGCCAACCGTGCGTGGGTTGAGAAGATGGGTGTTACCTATCCCATACTCTCCGACTTGCAGCGCACGATGCTGCGTTCCTACAGGGCGCTGTTCGACGATCCTGAAATGGCCAAGTCCAATCGCATCAACGTTTACCTGCGCGCGCAGCGTGCGTGGTACGTGATCGACAAGCAGGGCATCGTGCGTTACGTAAACGTCGGCTCAAGCTCGCTGATACCCAGCGACGAGCTGATCGAGGTGGTGAAAAAGCACAACTGACGCGGCGGGCGCCGCGGCGTGCAGGCGTTATCCGATATTCGATTTCGCCCTGAACGGCGCGGTGCAGTAAAGCCTACTGCGACCTGATTCCCGCCGCCTTGGTGAGCTTCAGCCACTTGGCGATCTCGGCCCTGATGATGGTGTCGAACTCTTTGCTGGGGCCGCCGTGTGATTCCAACCCTTCGCGCAGCAGCAGACCCTTTACATCGGGCAACTGCACCACGCGCGCGATTTCCGCGTTCAGGCGTTCGACTATTGCCGGCGGGGTCCTTGCCGGCGCCAGCATGCCGACCCAGGAGTTGTGCTCGTAGCCCGGCACGCCGGATTCAGCGACGGTCGGGAATTCCGGCGCGGTCACCGAGCGCCGGATTCCGGTGACGGCCAGACCGCGCAGCTTTCCCGCGCGCGCGTGCGGCAGTCCGGTGGAGATGGTGGCGAAGTTGACCTGACACTCGCCCGACAACATCGCGATCATTCCCGGCGCGCCGCCTTTGTAAGGCACGTTCACCATGCGCGTGCCGGTCATGTACATGAACAGTTCCGCCGCGAGATGCGTGCTGGTGGCGATACCGCTGGAGGCGTAGAAGATATCGTCCGGCTTGGCTTTCGCCACGGCGATCAACTCCTTCACTGACTTCACCGGCATCGATGGATGCACCACCAGCAAATGCGGCAGGCCAGCCATCTGCGACACCGGAGCGAAATCACGCACCGGATCAAAGGGCAGTTGCTTGTGCAGGCTGGGGTTGATGGTGAACGACGCGGCAACCGCGAGCAGCGTGTATCCGTCGGGCGGCGCTTTTGCCACGGCATCGGTGCCGTTGATGCTGCCGGCGCCGGGACGATTGTCGACGAGAAAATTTTCCTTGAACGTGTCGGTGAGTTTTTGCGCCACCGCGCGCGCGGCGAAATCGGTGGAGCCGCCGGCGCTTTGCGGCACGATGATGCGCACGGATTTGGCGGGGTAGGATTGTGCCGCGACGAGGCTGGCGGTTAGCAGATATCCGGCGGCCAGCGTTCCCAGGGATGTTGCGCGCCGCCAGCCGGTTCGCGCCCGCAAGCGGAGCGAGGGCGTCGTGTCCGGGATGGGCGCGGAAATAACGCCTATGCGAAGGCGAGGCGGGTGCATGGGGAATTGCTGTGGCAGGCGGGTATCAGTCCGCATCGTAGCCCGGCTCTACGCGCATGTCGATCACGCATACCTTGCCCGCGCGCACCGCGGCGATGCCTTTCGCCAGCGTTGGTTGTATCTCCGCGACATCGGTGATCGGCCCATAGGCCACCGCGCCCTGCGCGCGCGCGATCGCGGCGAGGTCGATATCCGGGTCGCCAATGTGCTGGCCAATCCAGCGGTTTTCCGCCGGGCGGCCGCGCTCGACGGCCATGTGCTCCTGGTGCCGCTCGTCATTGAAGTAAGAGCGGTTGTTCATGATCACCATCAGGCACGGAATCTGATAGTGCGTGGCGGTCCATACCGCCGTGTTGCCCATCATGAAATCGCCGTCGCCGATCAGCCCGATGGGCAGACGCCCGCTGCCCTTGAGCGCCAGCGCCGCGCCCACGGTGATGCCCGGTCCCGCGCCGACGCCGCCGCCGCCGTCAAAGCCGACGTAATCGAGCGGATGACGGAACGGCAGATAGGCGCCATTCCATCCCAGCGGCAGCCGCGTGATGCAAAAATCATCGTTGCCCAGCGCCGTGCGCAGGGCGTCGCCCACGCCGCGTATGGTCACGTTCTTGTCCGGCGGCGCGGATTTTTTTGGCGCGGCCGGCAATGCCTTCGGCGCGCGGGGCGCCACCGCCTGCAGCAGTTGCGGCACCACGCTGTCGGGATCGCACATCATGTAAATATCGACGGGCGGCAACGCCTGGTAATCCATGCTCCAGCCGCGATGTGCGTGCGCGTCGCATGACACGTTGATGATTTTTGCCGTCACCGGCTTTGAACCCATGGCTTGCGTTAACGAGCCCGCGAGATCAAGCCAATCGAGCGACAAAATCACATCGGCCTCGGCCAGCAGCTTTCGCGCTCCGGGCGCGAGCCGGTTGCCGGGCGGCACGGCGTGCAAACGGTGATCGGTGGGAAACGCCGCCGCGAGTTTGATATGCGTGAGTACCGGTATTTCAAGTTTTTCCGCGAGCGCAATGCGCGCGTTCCACGCCGCCATGTCGCGCGAGCAGCGCCCCGCGAGCATGACCGGATTTTTTGCCGCCGCCAGCAGCTTTGCCGCCGCGGCGATCTGATCCGCGGGCGCGGGCGGCGAGGGCGGCGGCGCATAGCGCGTGACATCCGGCAACACCGGCGCGCCGGCTAATTTTTCTTCCTGTATGGTCACGTCGAGATTCACGTACACCGGGCCGCGCGGCGCGGTTTGCGAGATCTGGCTCGCGCGCAGCAACGCCTCCAGGGCGGCGGTAACCGAGCCCGGCTGGTTGTCCCACTTGGTGTAGTTGCGCACCAGCGCGCCCTGATCCGAGCACGTGTGTATCCACTCGATCCACGGCCGGCGCTTGGCGGCATCCCACGCGCCAGTGGCGCCCAGCACCAGCACCGACGCGCGGTCGCACCAACTGTTGAAGATCGGCATCGCAGCGTGCATCAGGCCGACGTTGGAATGCAGCGCCGCGGCCATCATTCTGTCAGAGGCTTTAAAGTAACCCTGCGCAATATGCACCGCGGTCTCGTCGTGCAGGCACAGCAGCATCTGCGGCGCGCGGTTGCCCAGATAATTGACCAGACTGTCGTGCAGGCCGCGGTAGCTGGCGCCCGGATTCAATGCGATGTACGGAATCTCCATCTTGCGCAGCATCCCGGCAATGGCATCGCTGCCCCAGTGGTTTTCCGACTCGCGCGCGGGCACTGGACTGTCGTGCACGATGGATGCGGTTTCATTAGTTTTGGTATTCATCGCTGTTTCCTTTACATGACGGTTCAATCCACGCGCGCGCCTGACAGCTTGATTACATTCGCCCACTTGGCGATTTCGGATTTTACGTGCGCGGCCAACTGCTCACGCGTGCTGCCCACCGGCACCACGCCCTCTTCGACGAGCCGCGCCTTGATGTCTGCGCTCTGCATGATTTTTGCGACCTGTGCATTCAGTACGTTGAGTATCTCGGCGGACGTTCCTGCCGGCGCGAATAGCCCGTACCACTGGCTCGATTCATAACCTTTCAGTCCCGCTTCGGCCACCGTGGGCAGATTCGGCATCACCGGCAGCCGCTCGCGGCTGGTGACCGCCAGCGCGCGCAGTCGGTTGGTTTTGATATGTGGCCCGGCGTTGATCGCGGGCAAAAACATGATCATCGCTTCGCCGCCCATCAGCCCGATCATCGCCGGCCCTGAGCCGCGATACGGAATGTGTTCCATCTTCACGCCGGCCATCACGTTGAACAACTCGCCCGCCAGATGCGGCGTGCTGCCGCTGCCCGAACCGGCAAAACCGATGGCGCCGGGCTTGGCTTTGGCGAGCGCGATCAATTCATTGACTGATTTTGCGGGCAGCGACGGATGCGCCACCAGCACATTGGGGCCGAATGCAATCAGGCTGATCGCTTCGAAATCACGCACAGGATCATACGGCGCCTTGCGATACAGGCTCGGCGAGGTGACGAAATTCGCGCCGTTGACCATCAGCGTGTAGCCATCCTTGGCGGATTTCGCCACCACTTCGCTGCCGATCATGCCGTTGGCGCCGCCGCGGTTCTCCACCACGAACGTGCGGCCCAGCGCCTCGGAAAGTTTGGCCGCGGTGAGGCGGCCGAGGCTATCCACGCCGCCGCCGGGCGGGAAGGGGACGATGATGCGCACGGGGGCGGTGGGGTATTGTTGTGCGCGTGCGGGCGGCGCGCCGCTAAATGCAATCGCGGCAGCAATTGAAAATGTCAGGATGCAGGAAGTCGCCGAAAACCCAAAATCGTCATTCCCGCGCAGGCGGGAATCCATAACGCACGTGGCTTCGGCAAACCGTGTTATGGGTTCCCGCCTGCGCGGGAACGACGGGGTAGGTATTTTCGTTATCGCGGCCATGATTATCGCGCCCTCTGCCAAGCCTTCACCAATATGCGCGCTGCCCACTCCACTGCCATCTCGCGTTTATATGCCGCCGAGCCGCGCACGTCCGACATCGGCTGCGCCAGCGTACGCACTTGCTGCACGGCATCACGTATCGATTGTTCCGCTAGTGGTTTGCCCACCAGTTGCGATAGATCAAGCACAATCGGCTTCCAGCCCATGCAGCCCACCACCACGCGTGCGTTAGAGCAATTGCCGGCGTTATCCAAAGTTACCTTGGCCGCAACGTTCACGGTGGGGATTTCCAGTTCGCCGCGCAGCATGTATTTATGGAAGGCCGAGCCGGTGCGGGCGGGCAGCGCATCCGCCTCGACGCTCGCCACCAGTTCATCCTTGGCGAAACGCTTTTCAAAGGCTTCGGTCAGCGCCAGCGTGCGCCGTCCCTGTGTACCGGCAACCGTGACGCGCGCATTCAACGCTAGCAAAGCTATCGGCAGATCAAAGCCCGCGATCAATGGCCCGATGCTGCCGCCGACGGTAATCATGCGGCGCAGGCGCGTGTGGCCGACGGCTTCGAGCGCGTCGTGTATCGCCTGCCAGCCTTGCTTGATTTTGGCGTCGTCGTAAATGCGTTGCTGATTGACCGCCGAGCCGATTTTCAACACGCCGGTAGCCGCTACGCCCATTTCAAGCAGTTCCGGTACGCGCGCCAGCGACACCAGTCGCTTCGCCTGCGGGTAGCCGGTGCGCTCGCGACGCAGCGCGTGCGACATGCCGCCGGATACCAATGCGGCGTCGCCCTCGGCCATCCGCTTCACGGCG
>VFLF01000355.1 GCA_009885185.1 Nitrosomonadales bacterium
GAAGCCAAAAAAACGCTGGGCGAGAGTCTGCAATATGTGGCCGCCGTGGAGCGCGTGTTGGCCGACGAGAATTCCGCGGATGTGTATTTTGGTAAAACGTGATGCCGTTACAATGACGGCGTGGCGAATTTTTTGATGAAGGCATGAGCACATGAGCATGGGCAACAAACAGCGGTCATGGCTGGTGGTTCCGGCGAACAAGACGGAGGCGATCACGAAGGCGGCGACTTCCGGCGCGGACGTGGTGGTGCTCGATCTCGCGGAGTTCGTGCGCGATGAGCAAAAGCCCGCCGCGCGTGAAAACGTTTACGCGGCCATCGAAGCGGTGCGCGCTGGCGGCGCGCAGGTCTACGCGCAGATCGATCTGCAACAACATGAAGCCGACCTGCGCGCCTGCGTGTGGCCGGGCTTGAGCGGCATCGTGGTGTCGCGCGCGGAAACCACGGCGCAGATCACGGCAATCGATAAGTATCTGTTTTTATTGGAAAATGAGCGCAGCATGCCAGCAGGCATCATGGGCGTCGTGCTGTCGCTCGAAACCGCGCGCGGTAACCAGGATGCGTATGCCATCGCCACCGCCAGCCAGCGCGTGCGCGCGCTGACGCTGGGCCGCGCTGATCTGGTGATGGACCTGCGGCCCGAGCCGTCGGGCGAGATCCACCAGATGCCGTATCTGATGGAGCGGCTCATCATCATCGCGCACGCGATTGGCGCCACACCACTCGGCGCCTGGTGGCGCGCACCGGATCGCGGACTGCTGGGCACCGCCGATAACACCTTGCAGGCGGCGAAGCGCGGCCGTGCCGTCGGATTCAAGGGCGCGCTGTGTCTGCGCGCGGAGCAGGTTGAGCCGCTGAATAAAATGTACGCGTAGGGGTTCTCCATGACAACACAAACCAAACAAAAAGTACGCCGCTCCGGTTTAACCATGCCCATCGTCACGCCGCGCTTCGTGGATCAGGCGTGGCGGCGCGGCTGTGATTTCGTCACGCTTGACCTTGAAGACTCGGTGCCGCAAGACCGCAAGGCCTATGCGCGCACGCTGGTGAAGGAATCGATCCCGAAGGTGACGCGCGCGGGCACCGAGGCTTTTGTGCGCATCAATCACGAGCACATGGCCGCCGACACCGAGGCTGCGGTGTGGCCGGGGCTCGCTCGCATCAAGTACCCCAAAACCGAAACCGCCGATGAGGTGCGCACGCTGGATGCGTTGATTACGCGCTACGAAAAAGAACGCGGCATCGCGCCCGGCACGGTGGAAATCGACTGCGGCATTGAAACGGCGGTGGGCGTGACCAACGTCTACGACATCGCCGCCGCCAGCCCGCGCATCAGGGAATTCGGCGCGACTAACGGTGGCTACGATATGTCGCGCGATCTGGGCGTGGAAATGTTTGTGCCCTACGATCAGTTTGTGTATCTGCGCGGCGAAGCCAACTTGGCGGCGCGCGCGCTGGGCCTCGGCGTGCGCGCCGCGCCCTTCATTGCCAATACCAGCGGCAGTGTGAGTGACGGTAACCGCGCGCTGCGTCTGGCCGAAGCGGCGCGTGCGTGCGGCCTGCGCGTGGGCGGCGGCGGGCTGAACCCGGCGGTGGTGGAGTCGCACAATGTTGGCTACACCCCTTCGGAAGCCGACGTGCGCGACGCGCACTGGGTGCTGGAACAGTTTGAACGCTTGCAAGCAGGCGATGAACCCTGGCTCGAAGTGGAAGGCCGCGTGATTGACCGTTACGAGGCCGAACGCGCGCGCGGCACGCTGCAATGGGCTGAGTCGTGCGCTGCGCGTAACCGCGAGAAGGCTGAAGCGGTGGCGCGGGTGCAGGCGCAGATGGCGGCGCAACAGTGATTGCCTGTTGTCGCAACACTTCCTCTCCCGTCATTCCCGCGCAGGCGGGAATGACGGTTATTACAATTACCGCGGTTACCCTGCTGTGCATGATAGAGGCCGTGCAGGCGCAGCCGTTTCCCACCCGCCCCATCCGCATCGTCGCGCCTTACGTGCCGGGCGGCGGTGTGGATTTCGTCGCACGCGTGATCGCGGGAAAACTTTCCGAGACCATCGGCCAGCAGGTGATCGTCGAAAATCGTCCCGGTGGCGGCACCAACATCGGCTCCGAGGCGGTGGTGCGCGCTGCGCCCGACGGCTATACCGTGCTGCTGGGCGGCGTGC
>VFLF01000358.1 GCA_009885185.1 Nitrosomonadales bacterium
GTGGGTGAGGCGCGCGTTGCTGGCATTGCTGATTTTGTGTCCGCACATGGCGCACGCACAATCCATCTACCCCACGCGCCCCATCCGCATGGTCGTGCCGCAGCCCGCGGGCGGCACCATGGATACCGTGATGCGCGCGCTGGGCGAGCAGCTGTCGCGCCAGATGGGTCAGCAGTTTGTGATCGACAATCGCGGCGGCGCCAATGGTCTCATCGCCGGCGAGATCGTGGCCAAGGCCGTGCCCGACGGTTACACCATGATCTACACCTCGAATTCGCTGGCCAACAATCAACTGGTGATGGAGAAGCCGCCGTTTGACATCCTGCGCGATTACTTGCCGATCACAATGGTGGTTCGATCCGGCGGCTACTACGTGGTGATTCATCCGCAGGTGCCGGCGCAGAGTTTCAAGGAACTGCTCGATGTCTCGCGCAGCGGCCGCGCGGTGATCCATTTCGGCTCCGGCGGCGTCGGTAACAGCCAACATTTGCTGGGCGAACTCATCAACAAGCGCACCGGCACGAAATTTGTGCATGTGCCGTACAAGGGCTTCGCGCCGGTGATTACCGCAGTGATCGGCAACGAAATACAGTTGGCGTTCGCCTCCGCGTTGACGGTGGTGCAGCACATCAAGGCGGGCAGATTGCGCGCGCTTGCCACCAGCGGCAGCAAACGCTGGCAAGGACTGCCCGATGTTCCCACCATGTCGGAAGCCGGCATGGCGGGCTTCGTCTATGACCCCGCATGGCACGCCATTTTTGCGCCCGCGGCCATGCCCGCCGCGCTGGCCACGCGCATGCACAACGAAGTGGTGCAGGCGCTGGCCAGTCCGAGAATGCGCGACACCATGGAGCAAGGCGGGCACACGCCGGTGGCGAGCAGCCCCGCTGAATTCCGCAAATTCTTGGAGGGCTATCTCAAGGAGATGGCGGTGCTGGCGAAAGAGACGGGTGTCAAGCCGTTGTAGTTATTTAATTCGGAGTGAAGCATGAAGCCTATAACAAGGAGCGTCGCGTCGCTGGTCGTGTGGACGTGCGTTGCGGGCATTGTCGGCATGGCGAACGCAAACGCGCAGGAGTATCCCGCACGCCCCATTCGCATCATCCTGCCGTTTTCGCCCGGCGGAGGCACCGATCTGCTAGCACGTTTGTTGAGCCAGCGTTTTCATGCGAGTTGGGGGCAGGTGGCCACGGTGGATAACCGCCCCGGCGCGGGCGGCAACATCGGCGCGGAAATGGTGGTGAAAAGCGCGCCCGATGGCTACACGCTGCTGATGTCCACCGCTTCGCTGACGGTGAACGTGACGCTGTATCCGAAAATGCCGTTCAGTCTGCAAAAAGATCTCGCGCCGATCACGCAGGTGGCTTCTGCGCCTGTTGTCGTGGTGGTGCATCCCTCGGTGCCGGCGCGCACCTTGCAGGAACTCATCGCGCTCGCCAAAGGGCGCAAAGAGGGCTTGAACTACGGCTCCAACGGCACGGGCACCACCAGCCATCTCGCGGCGGAGTTGCTAAAGCAGGTGTCGGGCGCGAAGCTCACGCATATCCCCTACAAGGGTGTGAGCGCGGCGTTAACCGCTATGCTGGGCGGCGAAATCGAAATGGGTTTTCCGTCGACCACCAGTGCGCGCCCGTTGATTGCGTCCGGCAAATTGCGCGGACTTGCGGTGACCACGCAACGCAAATCGTCGGTGTTGCCCGATTTGCCGACGGTGGATTCGATCTACCCCGGCTTTGACGTGGATAATTGGTTTGCGCTGTGGGCACCCGCCGGCACGCCGCCGGCGATCATCGGCAAGATACAGGCCGAAGTGGTGAAAAGCCTGCAACACCAAGACATGAAAAACTACATGCAGCGCGAAGGTGCGGAGCCGGTGGGCAGCAGCACCGCCGAGTTCACCGCGTTCCTGCATCGCGAAATCGAAAAGTTCGCGAAAATCGTCAAGGCATCCGGCGCGAAGCCGGAGGGGTAATAGCGTATTCTATAAAAGTATCATTAAAACAAATACTTATCCGATCCCTTCGCCGCCGGAAAAAACCGGAACCCCGCCGCGCGATACGGCGAGTCATCGGCCACGGTATCGCCCGCGTAGGTGACGAGCTTCGGCAGTGCCGCTGCCGCATCCACCGGCGCATAGCCGCGATTCAACATCAGATCGAGATAGGTGAATTCCAGCAGCGCGCTCGCGCCCCAATCGACGCTGGTGGTGTAGCCCGACACCGGAAACGGCTGCCGGGTCAGCGCGCCGTGCCCATCGAGCCCAACGAGGCACGACGAAAAATGCAGCAGCTTCAGATTGCCCGCGCCACGCACGGCATCGAGCACGCGCGTGGTGTTGATGACTTCGCCATGCACGCTCAGCCCGTCGGCGACGCCATGGCTGGCGATCATCAGGATCGCCGGCTCCGCAAGATAGATCAGCTCG
Organism: Nitrosomonadales bacterium; assembly: GCA_009885185.1. Next base: position 2,426 of record VFLF01000358.1, read on the forward strand.
TGGCACCAGTGATCGAGACTCTCGGCATCATGAAAAAACCGCTGCCGCACGCGCACCTGCGGCAGGCGCGCGAACACTTCGCGCAGCATGTGGCCGAAGGAATACTCGTTTTCCGCAAGGCTGCGCTGCCAGTGGGCCTCCAGCACCAGCAGCCACGTAATGCCGCGCTCGGGCAGCACGCGGTGGCCGCGCCACGGCTTCCATTCCGTGCCGCCCTGCACGCGCCACTCGCCCGCGAAGCCGAAGCCGTCTTCGTTCATTTCGAAACGGCCTTCGCCGGCGGCGCGCGGTTCACGGTAACTGAATTCCAGCGTGCCGGCGCCGACGGCCTTGCCTTCGATCACGGATGATCCGGCGCCTTCATACGAGCCGTGCACGCGGTCGGCCTCGTGTATCAGACGTATGCGGCCAAAATCGCTTTCCCATAGACCCTCCCAGCCGCGCTCGCCCTCCCAGCGTCGTGCCTGTTGCGCGCCGTCGGGTGTATAGCTGCCGCTGAACTTGCCGGTGCGCAACAATTGAAATTCGCCTTGGCCCTGTTCGTTTGGCTCTTCATAACGAAAGTGCAGCGTGTCGCCGTCGATCTTGTCGAGCGCGCCGTCGATGCGGCCATCGGTGTTGCCGTAGTGATAAACGCCGATGACTTTGCTGCCGTGTTGCTCGAGTGTCATCTCGCCAAACGTGGTCAGCCAGGTGCCGGGAAAACGTTGCGTGATCGGGTCGGTGGTCATGAGTACCTCAATGCAGCTTGTTGCTGATGTCGCGAATGTCGGTCACGGTGTCCAGCTTGCGTATCAAATCAAACGCGGCTTGCGCTTGCGCGCTGGCGATACGCGGCGCCTGCTTTGCGCAATCGATGAACTTCGCGTGCAGTTCATCCCAGGTGAGTTCACGCGCGGGGGAACCGGGCGGCACATCGACGCGTACTGAATCGCGGCGTCCGTCCTTCAAAATCACTTCCACTTCAACAAAGCCGCGGCTGCCGGAACTGCGTTTGTCGAACTGCGGATCGTCGCCGCGGCAGGCGGGCGTTTCGTGCGCGTCGATGCGTTCATACAGCGCGGCGATTTGCGGGCGGCGTACCGCTTCGTCGCTGAAACTCCATAGCGAAAATTTTCCGTCGAGCACGCCGGCAGCGATGGAGTACGGCAGGCTGAATTTGCCCTCAAGGCCGGTCACCGGACGCGGATAGGTGAGCACGTGCATGCCGCCGGGCGGCATGCGGCAAATCACCTTGTCGATGGAGTTGGCATCAAAGTTATGCCGTTCGCGCAGCCGCAGCACGCCGTCGATGGGGCGATGCGTGGCGTAACAGCAGGGGAATTTTTTCAGCGCGATGCCGGGGCTGCTGATGACAAAGGGTTTGCCCAGGCCGCGCGCGGTGACTTCGGGGTCGGAATCCGCCGTGCCGTAGGTTGAAAAAAATCCGGCCTTGGCTTCCATGATGTCCGGCGCGGCGGTAAAGCCCGACATCGCCAGCCGCGCGGCGGTGAGCGCGCTGCGCGCCGCAAGTCCTGTGTGCAGCGGCTTGGTCATGGTGCCGAAGTTGCGCCGCAGACCGCTGGACATCGAGCCGGCGATGCCGAATGCCTGCTGTATGGTGGGCGCATCCAGCCGATGCAGTTTGGCCAGCGCCGCCAGGCCCGAAAACATCGCCAGCGTGCCGGTGGCGTGAAAGCCGCGCTGGTAGTGATCGTTGGTCATGCCCACGCCGATTTTGGCACCGACCTCGATGCCGACGATATAGGCTTCGAGAAAATCCTTGCCGCTGACAGGTTTGTCGTTCATATCGGCCAGCAGCGCGCTGACGATCACCGCACTCGGATGCGCGGGCATCATCGACAGCACGTCGTCGTAATCGAGCGAGTGGCCGTAGGTGCCGTTAATCAGCGCGGCGGTTTCGGGCGAGGCGGTGCGCCCGGTGCCGAGTATCGGCGACGCGCCCGATTCGCCAGCCATCGCCAGATAGCGTTGCAGCGGTTCGGCCACTTCGGAACTAACGCCCGCGAGAATCACCGCAAACGTATCGGCGATTACCTTGATCGCTTTTTCATTGCTGCCAGTGGGAAAATCCGCGGCCTTGGTGTTAACGATGAACTCAGCGATGGTGGCGGTGGCGCCCATGATGCGTTCCTTCCATGATGTGATGTCTCGCTTGAAACGACTCGAATAATGGAATATACACAAGAAAATTCTCGTGAGGTTTTTAGAATGGCATTGTTAAAAGCTCTGCCGTATGACCCGCTGCTGATCGACATCGCCGACTATGTAGACGGCTATGAGATTGCCAGCGCACGCGCGTTTGAAACCGCGCGTTACTGCCTGATCGACAGCATCGCCTGCGCGCTCGATGCGCTGCATGATCCGAACTGCACGCGCCTGCTGGGGCCGATGGTGCCCGGCGCAACGATGGCCAACGGCGCGCGCGTGCCGGGCACGGACTATACGCTCGATCCGGTGACTGCCGCGTTTAACATCGGCGCCATGGTGCGCTGGACGGATTTCAGCGATACCTGGGTGGCGGCGCAGACCTCGCATCCGTCGGACGACGTAGGCGCGATCCTCGCGGTGGCGGATTACCTCAGCCGCGCGCGCATGGCCGAGGGCCAGCCGCCGCTGACACTGCAAATCGTGCTGGACATGATGATCAAGGCGCACGAGATTCAGGGCGTGCTCGGGCTAGGGCAATCATTGAACCCCTACGGCATCGACCATGTGCTGCTGGTGAAAATCGCCTGTGCGGCGGTGGCAACAAAATTGCTCGGTGGCACGCGCGATCAAATCA
>VFLF01000696.1 GCA_009885185.1 Nitrosomonadales bacterium
GGTGATGTTTACGCTGACACAGAATCGGTTGAAGATCGATGACGTGCTCGGCGTATGGCCGCTGCACGGCTTGTGCGGCGCATGGGGCGGCATCGCTTGCGGCATCTTCGGACCCAAGAGCATGGGCGGGATGGGTGGTGTGAGCATGGGCGCGCAGTTGATCGGTACCGGCTTGGGCATCGCCGTGGCGCTGATCGGCGGCCTGATTTTGTTCGGCCTGCTCAAGGTAACGATGGGCCTGCGGTTGAGTGAAGAGGAAGAGTTCGATGGCTCCGATCTCAGCGTCCACAAAATCAATGCTACGCAGGAGAGTGGCGGCTGGTAGAGAACCGCTCTGCGTAAGCGAGAGCAAAAAAAGCGCCGCATTCGCGGCGCTTTTTATTTCTTCCAGGTTGCCGTTATCAAATTAGCGGCAGCCGAAAACCGCCTTGCCAAGTACGTCGCCGAATCCTGCGACCAACATGCCCACGCAAAGCACGAGTATGGCCAAGCGGGTGGCCGCGAGCATCTCTCCCCGCAGCGTCAGTTCATCGCCGTTTTCAGGCCGCATGCGGATGACTTTCCAGCCGATGATTAGTGTCGACGTGATGACCGCCGCCGAACTGACGCTGGCAAGCAATTCCCATGCGCAGTTTTGCCATGCAAAGCGTCCTGCCATGAGCAGGACCACCATGACTACATAAAAAACAATGAGATGGCGTTTCATGTTCGCATTCTAACGGTTTGTTGTAGATTTGTGGCAAGAGGGTCAGTAGCTGACCGTGCCGGTCATGGCGATATTCCCCGACGGCCCCGCAGTCCAGAGTTGCGCCGTGGCGCCATCGGTGGAGGGTATGCCGCCGACGGTGAGTATTTCATTGTGAAACAGCGGGCTCACCGCGCGGTAATCGAGCTTGCGCACGGGCTTGCCGGCGTTGCGGCGGCTCAGGTCGAGCAGCAGCGTGGTTTGCAGCGGGCCATGCACGATCAGGCCGGGGTAGCCTTCTTCCTTGCGGCAGTAGTCTATGTCGTAATGGATGCGGTGCGCGTTGAAGATCAGCGCGGAGTAGCGGAACAGCATCGCTTCGTCGGGCATCACCTCGTGCCGCCACACGGCGTTCGCGGGCGCGGGTTTTCCGGGGGGCATTGGTGCTCCAGGAACGGCGGCGTCGCGATACACAATGTCGTGTTCTTCGACCACCGCGATTTGATTCGACGCGCTCACGGTGTGCTGCACCGTGACAAACACCAGGTTGCCACTCTTGCCGGACTTGGGTTCGACCGAGAGTATTTCTGATTCGCGGCTGAGTTTCTCGCCGATTTTTATCGGGCGGCGAAAGTCGAGACGACCGCCAGCCCACATGCGGCGCGGCAAACTCACTGGAGGCAGAAATCCGCCGCGCTTGGGATGGCCGTCGTGAGCGAGTTCACGCGCCAGCGCGGTCTCCAGAAAATACGACCAGTGCCAGCCCTCCGGTATGGCGTCGCCTTCTCGCGGCGGCGGATCGTCGCGATCCAGTGTTGCGGCCATGGCGGCGATGGGCCACGCGGTGGCCAGATCGTGGTGGGATTCCTTGCGGCCTATCCACTGACGCAGATGCTCTAACGAATCGGTCATAAAATTCTCAATAAAAACAAAAGGTTATATTATTTCTTCGATTTTCCGTAGTAGGCTTTTTCGACGGTCTCGCGCTCGATGCGGTAATAGTCCTCAAGACCAATCAGCGTTTCGATATCGTGGCGCGCGGTGACCCATTCCGTCGGCGTCATGCCGGTGTAGTCGCCGGTTTTTTTCAGTTCCAGCAAGGCCTGGCGCATGAAGTGAAACTGCACACCCACCGACAAGATGGCGTCGATACAGCCGGCGTAACCCATGTCTTTCAGTTGCGCATTCGAATAAAGCGGACGCTTATCGCGATTGCCGCGGCTTTGCACATACACCATCGGCAGCTTGCATTGCTTCGGCGCGTTGATGGTTTCCTTGTCGTTACGCGGAAAAATCAATCCCATGTCGGCGCCCGCGTCGGCGGCCACGCGCATGCGCTTGACCGCTTCGGCGTAGCCTTGCTCTCGGCACGCGTCGGAGCGCGCGATGATGACAAA
>VFLF01000648.1 GCA_009885185.1 Nitrosomonadales bacterium
CTGCCGGCCCAGTAGATGAGGTCACCCGCTGGATCCAGCAGATCGCGAGCGACGACCCAGCTTCTCCGCACGTCCCCGAATCCTCTGGCGAGACACACGTCGAATCCCGACGCGAGCTCCTCCGCGGGCCGGGGGAACACTTGCACGTTGGGCAGCCGGAGCGTCTGGACGGCCAGCTCGAGGAAAGCGGCTCTGGCCTGTCGGGCGGACAACAGCAGCGCCTGTGCATCGCGCGCGGCATCGCGGTCAAGCCGGAAATTTTGCTGCTGGACGAGCCGACCTCCGCGCTGGACCCGATCTCCACCCTGCGCATCGAGGAACTGATCCACGATCTGAAAAAAGACTTTACCATCGTGATCGTGACGCACAACATGCAGCAGGCGGCGCGGGTATCCGATTACACGGCGTATATGTATCTGGGCGAGTTGGTCGAGTTTGATGAAACCGACACCATTTTCATCAGGCCGAAAAAGAAAGAAACCGAAGACTACATCACCGGCCGATTTGGCTAAACGTAAGCAACGCACTCAACGGAATCTAATATGGCCATCAGCGATCACACGTCAAAACAGTTTGATGCCGATCTCGAGGATATCCGCTCGCGCGTGCTGCAAATGGGCGGACTGGTCGAATCGCAGATCATGGCGGCGATCGACGGCTTGTCCACCGGCGGCGAGGAGATCATCAGCCGCGTGATCGACACCGAACGCCGCGTTAACAAGAATGAAAAGGAAATCGACGACGCTATCGTGCATGTCGTCGCGCGACGCCAACCTGCGGCCAGCGATTTGCGGTTGATCATGGGTGTATCGAAAATCGTCACTGACCTCGAGCGCATCGGCGATGAAGCGGAAAAAATCGCGCGCATGGCGCGGCAGATTTACGGCCGCGGCGCGCTGGCGATTCCGCGCTCCATTGACGTGCGTCAGACCGGCAACAAGGCGGCGATGATGCTGCGTCGCGTGCTCGACGCCATGGCGCGGCTTGATGCGGTGGAAGCCGATAAAATCATCGCGGAAGACAAGCTGATCGATACGGAGTTTCGTGCCATCATGCGCCAGTTGATTACCTACATGATGGAAGACCCGCGCACCATCACCACCGCGCTCGACATCGTGTGGACCGCCAAAGCCATTGAGCGTGTGGGCGACCACGCCAAGAACATCGCCGAGCAGGTGATCTACATTGTTCATGGCACCGATGTGCGCCACACCGGCGTTGCCCCAGGGGCGGACGGTAACGCCTGATGGCGGCGCGCATACTTGTGGTGGAGGACGAACCGGCGGTGCAGGAGCTGATTCGCTATACGCTGGAGCAAGCGGGCATGGAGGCTTTTAGCGCGTCCAGCGCCGAGGACGCTTTGGCATCGCTGCGTGACGAGCTGCCCGACGCGGTGCTGATCGACTGGATGCTGCCCAACAAATCGGGACTGGCTTTGGCCCGTGAATTGCGCGAGACCGAGCGCACGGCAGATCTACCGTTGATTATCGTTACCGCGCGCGGCGAAGAGGCCGACCGCGTCATGGGCCTCGATCAGGGCGCCGACGATTACGTGGTCAAGCCTTTTAGTCCGCGTGAATTGATTGCGCGCATTCAGGCTGTGCTGCGCCGCCGTGCGCCGCACGCTTCGGACGCGGAGTTAACTGCAGGCAGTCTCACGCTCAACCCGGTGAGCCATGAGGTGATGTTAAACGGCAAGGCCGTCGAGCTCGGGCCAACGGAATTTCGCCTGCTGCATTTTTTTCTGGCGCATCCCGAACGCGTCTACTCCCGCTCGCAACTGCTCGATCAGGTGTGGGGCGACCACGTGTTTATCGAAGAGCGCACAGTGGATGTGCATATTCGCCGGCTGCGCGTGGCCTTGGGTGACAGTGGCGACGAGGGCGAAGACCTGATCCGCACCGTGCGCGGATCGGGTTACAAACTGTCGGCGCTTGCTAAAGCACATTGAACGGCGGCTCACTAAACGGCGGCGATATAATCGCCGTGTGCAATAAGGCGCCCGCTCCATGATGCCGGTCTGGTTCTCCCTCTCCCTGAAGTTTTTCGTCATCACCCTGGTGGGGCTGTTGGTGGGCGCGTGGCATGGGGCGCCGGCGGGCTTGGCCGTCGCGTGCGTGGGCTTGCTGCTGGTGCATGTCATTCATGTATATCAACTCACGCGTCTGGAGCGCTGGCTGAAGGCACCTCACGCGGATGACGTGCCCGATGCGTGGGGCGCTTGGGGCGAGGTGTTCGCGGGGATTTACCGCACACTGCGGCTGGAAAGCAAAAAACACGAAACCATTACCCGCGAACTCGATCTGTTCATGCAGGCCGCCCAAGCGCTGCCCGGCGGCATCGTCATGCTCGACAGCGGTGATCAACTGCTGTGGTGCAACGATACCGCGGCGGAGCAATTGGGTTTGCGGCTGCAAAGCGATTATGGACTGCGCATCACCAATATCGTGCGCGTGTCGCGGCTGGCGGCGTTTTTGCATAATGCGCAGCCCGCAGAAACGCTCGACCATCGCCCCGTGCATAACCCCGGCCAAGTACTGTCGCTCAAGGCGATACCCTTCAGTGATGGCCGCAAGCTGCTGGTGAGTTTTGATATCACGCAGATCGAGCGCGCCGACACCACGCGCCGCGACTTCATCGCCAACGTGTCGCACGAACTGCGCACGCCGCTGACGGTGATCCATGGATTTCTCGAGCACATGAACGAAGCCCCGGTGGCGCCCGCCGAACAGGCGCGCCGCCACATCGCGCTGATGGTGCAGCAGTCGAACCGCATGTTAAAGCTGGTGGACGATCTGCTGATGCTGTCGCGGCTGGAAGGCGGCGATGCGCCGCGTCGCGAGGAACGCGTGGATATCCACGCGATGCTGCAGGCGCTGGCGGATGACGCGCGCGCGCTGAGCGCCGGCCTGCACACCATCGACATACAAGTGGCGCCGGACGCATTTATTACCGGCGCTGCCGATGAACTAGGCAGCGCCTTCGGCAATCTGGTGAGCAATGCGGTGCGCTACACACAGCCGGGCGGGCGCGTCACGCTCGCCTGGCGGGTTGACGATCAGGGCCGCGGCATCTTCAGCGTAGCCGACACCGGCATCGGCATCGCCGCCGAACATATCCCGCGGCTCACCGAACGCTTTTATCGCGTCGATCGCGGGCGCTCGCGCGAAACCGGCGGCACCGGATTAGGTCTCGCCATTGTCAAACACGTGCTGCTGCGCCATCAGGCGAAGCTGGAAATTCAATCCGAGCCCGGCGCGGGCAGTGAGTTTCGTATGGTTTTTCCCCTATGGCGCGGCGTCATCGATAACCAGGCGCAGCGGGATGCGGATGCGGCGTGATTGTATAAGTATTTGTTTAAAATATTATTTTTAATCGCTCGATCTGCGTTCCATCACCTATGACCAGCCCGCTGAACATCTTGTTTGTCTGCACCGGCAACAGCGCGCGCTCGATACTCGGCGAGGCGCTGGCGACCGCCCTGTCGCACGGCCGCCTGCGTGGCTACTCGGCGGGCTCGCATCCCGGCGGCAAGGTCAATCCGTTCGCCGCCGAGTTGTGCGCCGACATGAACTACCCCGCCGACAATCTGCGCTCGAAATCATGGGATGAATTCAGCGTGCCCGGCGCGCCGGTGATGGATTTGATCGTCACCGTGTGCGATAGCGCGGCGGGCGAAGCGTGCCCGGTATGGTTGGGCCATCCCGCCACCGCGCACTGGGGTTTGCCCGACCCCGCGGCGGTCACCGGCAGCGATGCCGACAAGCGCGCCGCGTTTCGTGCGATACGTGATGCGATGGCTAAGCGTATTGAGATGTTGCTGGCGTTCCCTTTTGAAAACATGACGATCGATGAACGGCGCGCGGCCATGCGCCGCATCGGTGAGACGGCAGTGCTGGGTGCGGCGACGGAAAAATTGTTTCCATCTCGATAAAGTTTCAAAATGAAGACCCCTCCTCCCGCCGTCATTCTGACGCAGGCCAGAATCCAGTTCGAGCAATCATGCGAAGCATCATTAATAATGATCCTTCGGATCGAGTGACAAGCTGGATTCTGGCCTGCGCCAGAATGACGGATTAGGGACTTCGGTTCCTGTGGTCCCCGGCTGAACAGATAACAAAAGTGAACATTCCTGCATCCCAACGTGTCGCCGCCGAATTCGCCGGTACCGCCCTGCTGCTGGCCATCGTGGTCGGCTCCGGCATCATGGGCGAGACGCTTGCGGGTGGTAACGCCGCCATCGCATTACTCGGCAATTCCATTGCCACCGGCGCGGGGCTGTATGTCCTGATTACCGTGCTCGGTCCGATCTCCGGCGCGCACTTTAATCCCGTGGTGTCGCTCACCTTTTGGCGTACCGGTGAACTCTCGCTGGGATTGCTGGCGGCGTATGTGGTTGCGCAAGTGTGCGGTGGCGTCATTGGCGTGTGGCTCACGCACGCGATGTTTGATCTGCCGCTGATGCAGTTCTCCACCAAAGTGCGCAGCGGCATCCCGCAATGGATCTCAGAAGTGCTTGCCACCGGCGTGCTGCTCGCCACCATACACCTGGGACTGCGCCACGCCGCGGATCGCGTGCCGCTGCTGGTGGCGTTGATCGTCACCGCGGGTTACTGGTTTACCGCGAGCACCTTTTTTGCCAATCCGGCGGTGACGATGGCGCGCGCCTTCAGCAACACCTTTGCCGGCATCCAGCCGGCGGATGTCGCGGCATTTATAGCGGCGCAGTTAATCGCGGGTGCTGCGGCGTGCGTTTGGTTGCGTCCGCGTTAGCCGGGCGCGCGTCCCCGTGATCACCGTGCAGGCGTAGCGGCGCGGTATGCGGCAATCGCGCGCGCCAGATCGTGATACGCCTCGCAGTGCGAGGGCGCGCGGCATAACCGTTCGAGAGTCGCAAGGTGCTCCACGGCCATGACCAGATTTCCGGCCATGAGGTAGGCTTCGCCGATGTATTCGTGCGTGCCGCGATGCGAGGGGTCGAGTTCCAGCGCGCGGCGATAGCTCGCGAACGCGCGTTCAAGATTGCGTTGCTTGCGATAGGCATAGCCGAGCAAATTGAAGACATCGGCGCTGTCGTGGTGTTTGGCTGCCGCGCGTTCCAGCGCGGCGACGGCCACCGCCCAATCTTCGGACTTAACCGCCGCAAAGCCTTGATTGAAATCCACATCACCCACCGGCGCGGCGGCAGTTGGTTCGCCATAGATGGCCCGCGCGGGCGCGGCAAAAAGCGCCGAGGCGATCAGCAAGACCCAAAGCGCCGTGACGTAACGGCGGGCGCCGGGAAATATCATAAGCATATGTTTTTATTAATATTTTTATGTATCTACCAGACTACGTGCCGATCACGCCGCCGTCGTTTTTGCGAATCACGATGGTGGCCGAGCGCGGGCGGCCGCCGCTCACGCCATCGGGCCACGAGCTCACGGCCTTCGGCTTGGTGGGGTCGTTGCGTTCGGTGGAGGTCTCGCCGGGGTGCTGAATGTTGACGAACATGGTGCGTCCGTCCGGGGTGTTGATCACGCCGGTGATTTCGCAGCCGTTGGGGCCGGTGAGAAAGCGCCGCACTTCGCCGGTTTTGATGTCGGCGGCGAGCATCTGGTTGTTGCCCATGCGCTCGTAATCACCGGTGTGCAAAACACTGGTGGATACATCGGTTTGTATCCACAGAATGCCGCCGTCGTCGAACCACAA
>VFLF01000459.1 GCA_009885185.1 Nitrosomonadales bacterium
CCACGCCGCATCCCGAAGATTTCCGCCATCGTGAAGCCGGCCACGTTGCTCAAATTTCACAAGGCCCTGGTCGATCGCAAGTATCACCTGCTCTTCTCTTCGTCCGGTCGTCAGCGCAAACCCGGCCCCAAAGGGCCCTCCGCCGAACTCATTGCAGCCATCGTCGATATGAAGTGCCGTAATCCCAAATTTGGCTATATGAAGATCGCTCTGCAGATCTCTCACGCCTTCGGCCTCGACATCGATAAAGATGTGGTACGCCGCGTGCTCGCCACGCACTACCGGGCAGACGGCTCCGGTTCCAGCGGACCTTCGTGGCTGACGCTCATCGCTCAATCCAAAGATAGTCTATGGAGCGTTGATCTGTTCCGCTGCGAATCCATCCTGCTACGCAGCTTCTGGGTCATGGTGGTGATAGATATATTCACCCGCCGCATCATTGGTTTTGGTTTTGATCGGGCTGACATCGACGGCGTATCCGTGTGCCGGATGTTTAACCACGCCATCGCCGGCAAGCCACTACCGAAACACGTCAGCACAGATAATGACCCGCTGTTTCGTTTTCATCGGTGGTTAGCAAATCTGCGCGTACTTGACGTTGACGAAATCAAGTCATTTCCCCATGTTCCCGTGTCGCATCCATTCATTGAAAGGCTGATCGGCACGATTCGCCGCGAATATCTGGATCGCGTGTTTTTCTGGAACGTCGTCGACTTAACGCGTAAGTTGAACGCCTTCGGCGATTACTACAATGCGTTACGGCTACATCGCTCGCTTGATGGAACAACACCGGAGCAACGCGCTGGTGCTTCGTCACCGGCTCCTATTACGCTAGCGCATCACGCATGGCGGAAGCATTGCGGCGGCTTATTTTAGACCCCCATGGCGGCTTGACTACGAATTCGCACCCCACAGGATCACGCCTGGCAAATTGGGCGGAAGCAACGATAACAATTGTCCTGAACAACGGAACAAAGTTGACCCGGGAATGCGTTCACGCCAAAGGCTGGCCGGACCAGCCTGCCACATGGGATGACCTGTGCGGAAAGTTTGAAGAATGCTGCCATGACATCATCGCCCCGCACGCCGTGCAGCAACTCATACAGCGAGTGGGTGATCTTGAAAACCTGCCAACAGTAAGAGAGCTGACAGCAATGCTTTCTTCGCGCTCCATCTAAGGCCATACGGCTCCTAATCCAATTTAGCGCCAGTCCGCAGGACAACCTTGCGCCACACGTCGATGTCGCGCTTTATCTGCTCCATGAACCGGTCGGGCGTACCCCCTGCCGGTGACACGCCGTCGGCGGCAAGTCGCTCGGCTACCTCTGTCAGTCTAAGGGTTCGGTTAACCTCCGCATTGATTCTCTCCACTATCGATCGCGGCAAATCCTCCGGGCCGGCGAGACCATGCCAGAGTATGACCTCGTAGCCGGGAAGTGCCGCCTCGCTGACAGTGGGAATATCCGGCGCCGCCGCGATGCGCTCCCGGGTCGTTACCCCCATTGCCCTGAGCCTACCGGCCTTTACCAGTGGAAGCGTGGGCGCAACACTGCCCAGCAGCACACTCGTCTGCCCTGCTACGGTTTCAGTCAACGCCGGCCCGGTGCCCCGGTACGGCACATGCACCATTTTTACTTGCGCCATGCTCAGCATCAGCTCGGTGGCAAGGTGCCCTATGCCGCCGGTTCCGTGAGACGCATAATTGACCACGCCCGGCTTCGCCCGCGCGAGCGCAATGAGCTCCTTCAGCGTTTTGGCGGGTGTGGAAGGATGCACGACAACGATGAAGGGGCCCTGAGATATCTGAACGATGGGCGTAATGTCGGTAATTGGATCAAAGGCGAGCTTGTAGAGATTCGCATTGACCGGATAGCTGCCTCCAACAAGATTCAGCGTGTAGCCATCCGGGCGCGCCTTGACACCCAGTTCTGCCCCCAGCACTCCACCCGCGCCGGGCCGGTTGTCCACCACCACCGGCTGGCCGAAGCTCTCCGAAAGTTTCTGTGCCACGATACGACCGATGAAGTCGTTACCGCCGCCCGGCGCAAACGGCACAATGATCCGTACCGACTTCAACGGGTAGCCTTGGCCAAAGGCAAGAGTTGCCGCCAACACCATAACTGGCATTGCTGCAAAACATCGTGCCTGCGTTAGTGAGACGGCGCGCGGCCTCATTATCTGTCCTCCGCAAAAATTAACGTACACCATTTTGAGTGTTTGCACCGATGGCATGACGCCATTGAAGGCGGTAACGTTCAACTTGCGGCGTTCCGAAAGATTCGTCCCGAGAAAACTGTGAGCCGTCGCCGTACTTGCGTGCGACAAAAAAACTACCGATATGTGAGTATTTTTTGGCGGGGTTGGCGTTGGTCAACCGCGTTTTTCGATTCGAACCAAACAAGAATAGAAAAAAACCTCAGAAAAATTTGCGAGATATGACTCTGGCGGATTAGAGTGGCGTCCCCACGGGGATGGGAACCTATTCCGCTCGTAAATTCAATGATGTGCATGCTGAATTGACAGATAAATTCCCAAATTCCGTCATCGCTCGCAACCGTCTAAATCACAGGTCGAGCCTATGCCGCGCGAAGTTCATCCGGCTGCCGAATCAGGCTTTCCGCTGGAATGTCCAAGCCGCGATGCAGCTTCCAAATCATCTTCAGGGTCAGCGGGCGCTTATGGTTCAGGATTTCGTAAACTCGATTCAGACGCCCTATCATCGGCTCCAAATCCTTGGGGGTTAGGCCCTTTTGATCCATCTGGAATTTGATGGCCTCCACCGGATCGGGCAGCTCAAGCGGAAAGTGCTTCCGTTCATAGGCTTCTATCAGCGTGACCAGAACGTCGAGACGCTCGCCATCAGCAGTATTCGCCCTGGCACCCATCAGAGCCTCGACGTCTTTCAGAGCCTCACGATAGTCAGCCTTGGTCTTGATCGGTTTAATGTTCATCATCATCTCCTTCATATATCTTGAGCGTCAATATCATCGTACTGGGCATGCGTGCCGATAAAACGAATATATACAACTCGGTACGGATAATTAATCCACACCACCAGCCGGTATTTGTTGCCGGCAAGATTGAATACCACGCGCCCGTCGCGCAGGATGCTGGCACTTCGAAAGGACGCCTTCGCCTCTGCTGGCGACGCCCAGTCTGCCCTAAGCGCCTGGCGGTACCAGGCCAGTCCGGGCTCCTTGGCATCCCGATAAGAACGGTTGTTTTCCCAGAACGCTTTCAAAGTCGAGAGGGCAATGATACGCATGCACATAGAATAGTCCCATAATGGGACTAACGCAAGTCCAACCCTACCTCCCTGTCGAGCCCAAGCATTTGCGTATTACTAGGCAACATGCGAACAACGCCGCTCTCTGATAACAGGCGCTGATTTGTTTCGAGACTCCAGCCACAGCAGTTTTAGGTTGCAGTATTACTGTATTTCTGTAATACTGCTCATATGAAAACCACTCTTACCATGACTAACCGTGGTGTCGTCACACTGCCCGCTAAGCTGCGTCGCGAGCTTGGCCTTAAGGCTGACGATCAGCTCATCGCTGAGACGACCGCCGAAGGGCTGTTGCTGCGTCCTGCGGTCATACTTCCAATAGAAATGTATACCGATAAGCGCATTCGCGAGTTTGACGAGGCCGAGGCAGATCTTGATCATTTCTTGCAACGAAATAAGAAGAAGCGCGCTCGCTAGGCCTGTTGGATGCGGATTTTCCTGGATGCAAACGTACTTTTTTCGGCCGCTAAATCCGACGGTGCAGTTGCGGAGCTAGTGAAGCGGCTTTTGCAGGCTGGGCATGAATGCTGTGCGGATAGTTATGTCATCGAGGAAGCGCGCCGAACTCTTGCGGCAAAGGCGCCCAGTGGTGTAGCTGCTCTCGATGCACTGCTGGAAAGACTGCGTATCGCGTCGGCAGTGACGGCACAAGTTGATACGGACGTAATCGACTGGCTTCCTGAGAAAGACCGGCCCGTACTAGGGTCCGCTATTCGCATGCGGTGTGCGGCGTTAGTCAGTGGCGACCGTACACATTTTGGCGCCGGCTATGGAAAATCGTTTGGAGGCGTAACCATTTATTCCCCTCGATCACTCGCGGAAAAATTGCTGAAGTAAAAGAAATGTTTGGTCGAGTCGGTCGTGGGCAATTCACCTTCGCAATTATTCGCGTGTGGTAGGCGAATTCGTAAGAGTGTAGCGCCAATAACCCCTGCGGTGCAGTCTTGTGAATATCGGCGAGCGTGATAACTTGCAGCCCATGCGCGATCTGCCCCTTTTGGCGATTCACCTGGTCGTAACTATCGCAAAACTCCTCCGTCCCGGCGGGGTGCGCGCCGTCGCCGCAGAATCCCTCTTGCTCAAGCAGCAGCTCATCGTCAGCAATCGCTTCCGGCAACGTGCCCCGAACTTGACCACCCTCGATCGCTTTGTGCTCGGACTGATCACGCTCTTTGTCAGCCCACGGCGCATCCCAAAGCTTTCCTCTATTGTGAAGTCGGCTACGTTATTAAGATTCCGTAAGGCGTTGATCGATCAAAAGTATCGCATCTTGTTCTCGTCCTCGGGTCGCCCACGCAAACCCGGTCCCAAAGGTCCGTCGGCTGAAATCATTGCATCCATCCTCGAAATGAAGCGCCGTAATCCCAAGTTCGGCTATCTGAAAATAGCCGAGCAGATCGCTCACACCTTTGGCCTCAACATAGATAAAGATGTCGTGCGCCGCGTGCTCGCCAAGCATTACCGACCTGACCACTCCGGCAGCGATGGCCCCTCTTGGTTAACGCTCATCGCGCAGGCCAGGGATAGCCTGTGGAGTATCGACATGCTCCGCTGCTTGCGACACGAAGTCGCTTGTAGAAGTTGTTCTCACTATAGAAAGGAGGGAACCACTCGTGTCACCGGGTGAATTTAGGAGCCTGAATAAAGAGCGGCTCTGACAATGCAACGAAGACGCCGCAAGGCGCGGGGTATTAATCGTGAGAGGCGTATCCTTCTGGCAGCCACAGGCCGGATGAGTGCTAAATAGTCGGTACGGTGAAATTAATTGAATCTGCGCAAAGACCGTTAACATGAACAAGCGGAAGTGGCTATTACGCTTGCACCAAAAAGGTATTGGGAGCGGGAACAGCGCTTGCAGCGTGCGCCTTCGTGACCCGTATGCTCCTCGGTCAACAGCAGGCACCTAACCCGACGTACTTCTGCAAGCGGAACGTGGAAAGGCCGTATCGCTCCCCTCGGGGACAGCAGGCTGCAAAGTCTGCCTATGGCGGTGCGGCAGTAGGATGTCGGAAAAAGCGAATGCCACGCTGTAATGGCGTGGATACAGGTTCTGTTGTTACCTGACACGAAAGTGGGCCCACGTCCGACAGGTGGTGCGTCGCGAGAAAGTTTGGAGAACTGTTAGTGTGGGGGGAAAGCAAATGAGCGCAGCACCACGGGCGCGTGCGCCTCCAGCATTGTCGCAAGACATGTATAACGGCTGCAAGCGTGTATCGCGAAGGTTGCTCGGGGCGCATTCCGAGTTTCCGGGTCAATGTTGCATTTTCACTGGCCTTTGCACTGCTCGAGCCGTGTGATGGGAAACTATCACGCACGGTTCCTCGGGGGCTGGGCGCGGGTAACCGCGCCTGGCTACCCTCCGTGGCGCGTAGCGC
>VFLF01000385.1 GCA_009885185.1 Nitrosomonadales bacterium
GATCGCGTGGAACTGCTCGGCACCGAAGGCACCATGCTGATCGACGACGATCACAAAGATCACCTGATCTACACCGAAAAAGGCGTGCCGCATCCCTACGTGCCGGGGCACAGCCTCAACATGGCGTTCCTCGGCAGCAACTCGGCGGGCGATTGGGCAATGGGCAATTTCTGGGGCTCGCTCGGCAACGAAACCCGCGCGTGGATCGATCACCTCGTCACCGGCGCGCCGATCTGCCACACCACGCCGGCGCAGGCGCGCATCAATCTCGAAACCACGATTGCGATTGAACGCTCGGTGGCCACAGGGCAGGCGATTCGCCTGCCGCTGGAAACCTGACCGGCTCACCACTTAATGCGAGGATCAGCCCCATGCCCACCCAACCCATAAGATTTGGCCACTTCGGCGTTAACTGTTTTGACATCAAGGCAATGGAGCAGTTTTACACGCAGGTGATGGGCATGGTGGTGGCCGACCGCGGTTATGTGCCGCCGCCGGGCGACCGGCATATCGTGTTCATGACGCTCGACCCCACGGAGCATCACCAGTTCATACTCTGTTCGGGCCGCACCGAAGGCAAAATCGAAAAAGGCCCGTTCCGCGGCGGCGGGCGCGGCTCTGCGATCAATCAGATTTCGTTTCACTGCGCGAGTTTGGACGATTTGCGCAAAGCGCAGGCACGGCTAGCCGCCGCAGGCTGCAACGACGGCACGCCGATCTGCCACGGCAATGCGTGGTCGATCTACATCCGCGACATCGAAGGTAATCCGATGGAGCTTTATGTCGATAGCCTATGGTACACGCCGCAGCCCTGCGGCGAGCCGTTTGATCTGTCGCTTTCCGACGAGGACATTTATCGCCAGACCGAGGCGATGTGCCGCGCGCGTCCCGGCTTTGAAGACGCCGCGCCGTGGCGCGCGCGGCTGGCTCAAAGAATTCAAACCTCGCTCGATGAAATAGGCCGGCGCTGAATCGCATGCGCGCCTCGCCCATCTCCGCGCTGATCCCCGTGCTGCTCGCCGCCGCTCTCGGCACGCCTGCACTGGCCCAGGACTACCCCTCCAAGAACATCACCACCACGCTGGTACTCGCTGCGGGCACGGGCCTTGACGTGGTGGCACGCACTTGGGGCGAACAACTTGCGCAGGCACTCGGCAGGCCGGTGGTATTTGACAATCGTCCCGGCTCCAACGGCATCGTCGCGGTCAATGCGGTGAAGAACGCCCCCGCCGACGGCCACGCGTTGCTGGTCGCCACCAGCGCAGCGCTGGCGCTGAATCAAACCATGTATAAACAACTGCCCTACGATTCGGCAAAGGATTTCGTGCCGCTGGCGGTGTATTTGAAATCACCCTTCATCCTGATCGTGCATCCGTCGCTGCCGGTGCGCTCGGTGCCGGAACTGGTGACCTATGTGAAGGCGCGTCCGGGGCAGCTCAGTTACAGCTCCACCGGCCCCGGCGGCGCACCGCGCCTGGCGACCGAAATGTTCGCGCAGCATTTTGGTTTGAACCTCATTCATGTGCCATATAAAAACAGTCCGCAGGCAATCATCGATATCGCGGCAGGCCATGTGCAACTCGGCTTTGCGGAGGCGGGCGCGTCGCAACAACTGATCCGCGACAAGCGCCTGCGTGCACTAGCAGTGTCTACCCTCACGCGCTTTAACTCGCTGCCAGACGTGCCCACGCTCGCCGAAGCCGCTCGGCGTCCCGGTCTTGAAGCAGTGTCATGGCACGCACTGGTGGCGCCGTCCGCCACGCCGCGTGCGGTGGTGAACCGCCTGCACAGTGAAATGTCGCGCATCCTCAAACTGCCGGACGTGAACAAGGCGATTATGAATCTGGATTTGATTCCCGCACCACCCGCTTCCGTTGAAGAACATCAGCAATACATCGCGGCGGAAGCGCGTAAATGGGGCGACCTGATCCGCAAGCTGGGGTTGGCGGGATCGCAGTAATCGTCGTCGGGCGGGACCGCCCTTAAAACGTTTTGCCGCGGATTAACGCAGTCTCCGTAGGGCGGGAGCCATCCCGCCTTCCGTGATTACCGCGCATGTCGCGAAAGGCGGGATGGCTCCCGCCCTACGTAACGGACGTGACGACCCAACTTACTCCGGCGTCAGCCCGATATCCTTGATCAGCTTCGCGTAGCGCCCGATTTCGGTTTTAATCAGCGCCGCGAATTCCGCCTGCGAACTGCTCTTCGCCTCCACGCCCAGCGATGCAAAGCGCTCCTTGACGTCATTCAGTTGCAGTATGCGCGAAAGCTCCGTATTCAGCCGCGTCACCACGGCCTCGGGCACGCCCGCTGGTGCGAGCACGCCCCACCAGCTTTCGATCACAAAACCCGGCACGGTTTCCGCCACCGCGGGCAAGCCCGGCACCAGCGGCGTGGGCTTCGGACCGGTCACCGCCAGCGCGCGCACGCGGCCCGATTTCACGTGTGGCAACATCACCGCCATGTCGGAGAACACAATGTCCAGATGCCCACCCACCAGATCGGTGGTGATAAACGCGGACCCTTTATAAGGGATATGCACCATGTCCACCTTGGCCGCGCCCTTGAACAACTCGGCGGCCAACTGCGAAATCGACCCCGGCCCGCTGGAGCCGAAGTTAAGCCGCGCATTGCCCGTGCGTCCGCGCGCCACACCGATCAGCTCCTTGATGTTCTTCGCCGGCACCGACGGATGCACCACCACAATCTGCGGCCCCACCACCGCCAGCGACACCGGCGTCAAATCGCGCACCGGGTCGTAGCCGATCTTGCGGTAGATGCTGACGTTCACCGCCACCGGCGAAATATTGCCCACCACCAGCGTGTAACCGTCAGGCGGCGACTTCGCCGCCAGCTCGGTGCCCAGACTGCCGCCCACGCCTGCGCGGTTATCCACGATCACCGGCTGACCCCAGGCCTCGTTCAGCTTCAGCGCCAGAATGCGCGAGATGGTGTCTGATGTCCCGCCCGCCGGGAATGGGGCGATGATGCGGATGGATTTGGCGGGATATTGCTGCGCTAGCGCGGGCGCGGCGAAACCGCAAGCCAGTGCGAATAGTGAACCGATGCGTAAAGTGATGCGAGTCATGAACGTCCTCCGTCGGTGATTAATTTTTTCACTGACGGAAGTGTGACTGATGAAGTTGTCTGGCGCAAGCGACGTCACAGCGACAATTCATCCTAAGTAATTGTTTTATTGTAATATTTACGTAAGAAAGCATTCATCCTAAAAACCGCAGTTGGCCACCAAGGATCGCAGTAACCTTATGATACGCAAAGGGTAAACGAGCCGAAAGGGGAACACCCAATGGGTGAGGCAAAAAAACGCGGTATTGCCGCAGTGCAAGAAGCGCTGGTAGCGATGAGCGTGGAGGCGATCGGCGCACGTGTTCAGGTGCGCTGGAACCAGAGCGAGGCGGCCACGCCGTTCGGCCAGATTGCCTACTTTGCGGAGTTTCTGAATCTCACGGGGCTTTACCGGCGCTGGATCGACAGTTGTCCACTGCATTATGCGAGCCCGAATGGCTCGAAGATATCGGACGTGCTGGGCACCCTGTTTCTGTCGGTGCTCTCGGGGCACTGGCGCTACGCCCACATCGCTGCGCTGCGCGCCGATGGGGTGAGCGCAGCGATGTTGGGAATGGACGCCGTGGTGTCCGAGGACACCGTACGCCGGGCGTTGCGCGCGATGGAGGAAATCGCGGGGACAAACTGGCTGCAAGATCACTTGGACGCGAGCGTGCTGCCGCTGCTGTCGGCGCCGTGGATCATGGACACCGACGTGACGGTCAAGCCGTTGTATGGCAAGCAGGAAGGCGCGGTGGTGGGCTACAACCCGCACAAACCGGGGCGCCCTTCGCATGCGTATCACACCTACCAGATAGCGGGACTACGGCTGATGCTGGGTGTCACCGTGGCGCCAGGCAACAAGAGTCAGGCGAACACCACGCTGCCGGGGCTGATCGAACTGATCGAGGGTATGCCGCAGGGTAAGCGACCGGCGCTGGTGCGCGGGGATTGTGGTCAGGGTGGTGAGCCGACCATGACGGCGCTCGAAGCGCGTGGCATACATTACCTGTTCAAGCTGCGGCTGACGAAAAACGTCAAGCGCTACATCGAGCGCATGTTCGCGACCCCCGAATGGGCCGACGCCGGGCAAGGCTGGCAAGGCCGGGACGGAAGCATTCAACTTACCGGCTGGAGCCGCGCCCGGCGTGTCGTCATTCTGCGCCGTGCGCTTCAGGGTAAAGTGCTGCTCAGCGACGAACACCAACTGAACCTGGCCTTCGTCGAGAAAGACTTACCCGCCAAGGGCTACGAGTATGCCGTGCTGGCGACTGACCTGGATTACGACATTCGCGCCCTGGCGCAACTCTACCGCGACCGGGGAGACGCCGAGAACGCGTTCGACGAGTTGAAGAACCAGTGGGGTTGGGGTGGCTTCACCACGCACGACTTGAAGCGCTGTCAACTCACCGCCATGACGGTGGCACTGGCTTACAACTGGTGGAGTCTATTCGTGCGGCTGGCGCACCCGAAGGCGCGGCTGGAGGCGATCACCAGCCGCCCGCTGCTGCTCTCGGGCATCGGGCGACTCACTACGCATGCCGGACAGGCGCAACTGTCGATCACGCCGATGCATGCGCAAGCCCAGCATGCGCGCACGTTGCTCACCGCCGTCAGTGAGCGATTGAAGGCATGGAAAAGAACTGCGGAGCAGTTGCCCTTGGTTACGGTCTGGCAGCGCGTTTGCGAGTTCATCGTCACTCATGTCACCGGATTTAACTGGCTTGCGCGACAGCGTTTGCCGCAATTGATGCATTGCACATAGAGTCAATAGCTGTTTTTAGGTTCATGGATATTCAAGCGCCCGCGCCGAACTGCTTCAGCGCCTCGTGCAGGTTCGCATACAGCATAGCCACCCAACGCGGCTCGTGCATGATCGAGCGCGGCGGCTCAAGCCGAAAATCCGTGGGCGCGATCACCACGCGCATGCGCTCGCGCGACACGCGCGCCGCCAGCACGAACAAATCCTCCGCCGCCTCGTCACCCATCGCGAGGCAGCCGACTGACGATGTACCGCCGTGGATCATGATGTCGCTGCCGATGCTCGTGCGCCCATCGGCCTCGCCCATGCGCCGGTCAAATTCGTTCGGATAATTCAACCGCAGCGACAGATGAAAGCGGCTGTTGGGATTAAGCAGTTCAATTTGATACACGCCTTCGGGCACCTGCCGGTCGCCCTCCGCGAGCTTCGGGCCGGGCCTGCCGCTGGCGCCGAGCACGGGGTAGGTCTTGATGAATCGCCACGGCGCATCCGCATCCATGGCGGCACGCGCATACATCCGCATCACGCGGGTGTCCTTGAACGCCAGCAACGCCACTTCCGCGAGAGGATACGTCACGCCCGCGCGCTGAAACGCCGGCTTCAGCCGCGCATCGGCGCGCGCGCCGTATTGCGCAAGGCGCTGCTCAACGCTGACGCGGCGGGCCTCGCGCGGGCGCAGCAACCACTGCCGGCCATTGACGACATACCACGCCGCCCCTGCGGCAAGCGCCGATACTCCCGTCAGCAACAGGAAGCGCCCGCGGCTCATGGCTTGCGCGTTATTACGGGTTCCCGCCGTTTGCCACCTCGACTCATCAAGCCGCATGTTGTCTTGCCCCTGGTCAATGCGCCGCAAGGCGCAGGGACATTACATCGCGCTTCAATGGCAGCCGCGAGGCGTGGTGATGGCAAAGCCGTGGCGAACTGTGGCGGGAAAATGGCGATGCCCCGTCCGCGCGTTACCGTATTATCAGCGCATGCGCCAGATAATCGAAAAACACGCAATACAAGGCGATGGGCAACGGCAGCCCCAGCAGCGTCCCCGTCAGATAGTGCCGAAACTTGATGCCCGACATCGCCAGCGCATAATTCAGCGCTGGCATGGTTTGAAACAACACGCGCAGCAAAAATATACTTTTGACCGGATGCGTGTCAAGCTGGCCGAGCAGGCGCACCGCGATTTTGTTCTTCAGTTGCCGCAACACGTCGCCGCCGAGCAGCCGGATCGCGAGAAACGTCACCACGCATGAAATGCTGGCGGCCACATAGGTGGCCAGACCTCCCCAAATATCCCCCAGCGTCAGCACGGCAGCGGCAAGGAAAATCCAGCCGGGAATCTGCATCAGATTACCCAATACAAACAGCAGCACAAAAATGAGAATGCCCGTGACGCGGTTCTGCTCAATCTGTTGCTGCAAAAAGGTCAGGCTGAAATGGCCGCGCAGACCGGACAGCTCAAACACGGCCCATAGCAGGACGAGAAAGAGGACGACGGCGATCAGGCGTTTGTAGGGATGCAAGGCTTATTCGTAGCGTAACGTTCAGGTAACGGTATGTATTCCATGCCGCCATTTTACGCCGTTGAGAAGCACTCTCGACGTAACCACCGTATCCGTCGTTCTGGCGCATTGCTCACGCCTCATGAAATTTTCTATGGTGCCGCCGTCACCACCACCTCGCGCGAATCCGCACGCCCATGCTCATCCACCACGCGTAGCAGATAGCGCCCCGGCTGTGACGGCTTCCATGGCAGCGCGATGCCGGGCCCGCCTGCCGTGACGAAGCTGTCATTGGCAAACCAGTACAGCGTGTTGACGCCGCCTTCGGCGGTGGCGGCGAGCGGCACCACGTTGCGTTCGGGTTGCGAGGCGCGCATGACGTAGGCCGCGCCGCGCAGTGGTGCGCTGATCGCGGGCGGCGTGCCGCCGGCGCTTGAACCGCCGCAGTCGCCCGCGGGCGGCGGGCGGCGC
>VFLF01000388.1 GCA_009885185.1 Nitrosomonadales bacterium
CGTGATGATGATCTCCTCGCCGCGTTCCACTGCCTCGACATAGCGCGAAAGGTGCTGATTGGCGTCCCGGAGGCTGACTTGTTGTTTCATCGGGTTTAATTGCCGCAGGTGAAAACACCATTGTAGGACGTCCTACATTTAAGGTCAATGTCACCCCGGCGAACGCGCAATGAACGCGCGCAACCCGCAATCCATAGGGCGTCAATAAGTCTGTCCTGAGCTTGTCGAAGGGCGAAGCGCATTGCGCCGCATGTCTTATGCATGGCAATGGTGTCTGACCCTGAGGTTTCCTCACGAATTTTCAGGTAACAAGCGCGCTGTCGAAAGCATCGACGACCTGTCGTCGCAACGATACGAGATAGTCCCAAGGATCGCATAACTTGCGGCGTAGATGCGGTTGCGCCATTACGCGCCGGGCGAGCGTCATCACCGATATTTCCGTGCGGCACTTGCGCCCCGTGCAAGTCAACTGCCGCTCCAACTGCTGCGCCTTTGCAGCCTCGCCGATCAGCCGTAAAGCCATCTGAGCAATATGAGAAAGCAGCAAAAGCGCCTGCAAGCGTTCACGCCCACGGCTTCTGCTGCACGACAGCCCCAGTCCCAAGGCGGCGTTCTTGGTATCACGAAACTGTTGTTCGATACCCATACGCCGGGCATAAAGCTTGACCAGCGCGGCGGCGCTCAGTGCCGTAAGTTCCGGCGAAGCACTTAACAGCCACGGCTCGCGGTTACAGGCCGCGATTTTGCGTTTCTGACTATTGCGCGCCTCCTTGCCGCTGGCATAGCAGCACTTGCGCCGCTTGGGCGGGTTCTTGATCAGCGCCAGGCGGCAAGCGAGCCCGTTGTTGCGCACCGTGTGATAAAGCCCCAAGTCTTGCGCCGTCGCCGTGGCGCGTTTATACATGCGCTTGGCCGGGAACCAGTCTTCGTCTTGCGCGGAGCGCACAAAGTCGCGATTGCGGATGCGCCCTATCCAACGCCAGCCGCGTTTGGCCACCAGCCGGAACCACGGGTTGCGAAATCCTGCATCGGTCAACACGATCGGCGGCTCCTGGGTCGCAGGCAGCATTTGCTCAAGCCTGTCCAGAAACCGCCGATGCACCGCCAGACTGGCCAGATGGCGGCGCGGATGCACTTCTTCATACAGGGTGAGGCTGCGTCCTTGAACCACCACGGAGGCGCGCAGCCAGTGCCAGCGCATATCGGCGCTCAAACTCGACCAGTCCACCACGATCAGCAGTTGCGGCAGGCCCGCGAGCCACTGCGCGAGTGCGCCATACAACGAGACTCGTTCCTGATGCAGATGGGCATTGCCCAACAGCCAATCCACGCATTTAACGCGATGGCGTAGCGCCGTTGCGCGATCCGTACCCAAGGCCAGTGCCGATACACTCAAGGCATTGCCGTTCACTGCGGACAACACGACATCGGTCAGCGCACGCCATCTTGCTGCGTGCATCAACGGTTGTACGGCACTCAACAATCGCGTTACGATAGGCTTCGCATGCATGGCAGGTCTCCTTCGACGTTTGGTCACCGAGATCGAGACCAAAGTCTTGCCATGCATGCACCGTTTTTGCGATTAGACTACATGTAACTTGTTGAAAGTACAATACTTATCGTGGGGAAACCTCAGGGTCAGACCTTGCTTTTTACCTCAAGCCAACACGTTGATAATAGAAGGCCTATCTCCCGTCCCTCATTTGCAAACATCGTTCATTTCACCGGCGTGCATTGCAGATCCGCCCCAACAGTCAAGGGGCCGGTGTAAGCCTGCTTCACTTCCGCGACCGCCGCGTCAAGATCAAAAATGCCGATATGGCTGAGAATCAATCGGCCCACGCCCGCCTCCTGCGCGACGCGGCCCACCACCGCCGGCGATGCGTGCAAGGGGCTCTTGGTTCCTGCCGCGATGGCCATATGCATGATGAGCACATGGGCGCCCTTGGCAAAATCGACGAACCTGGGATTGGTTCCGGTCTGATCCGAGCTGAACACGATTGAAACACCGCGCGCTTGCACGCGGTAGGCGAGCGTCGGGAACGGGCCATGGGGTATGCCAAGCGCGGTGACAGTCAGGCCATCTTTGTCGAACACAGTGGTCGGTTCCGCTTTTCTGGCATCGGCGACGCTGACCTCAAGACGCACGCCACCTCCCGCCGAGGGCGCCGGCGGCGCGCCCAGTGTGTTGCGCAACACCTGAAACGCCCCGGTGTCCCCGTCAAACAGGCGTTTGAGGAAGGTCTGAAAATCCGTCATACCTTCGCTGCCGGAGGGGCCGACGATCGGCAAGGGGTCCTTGCGAAGGGTATTACTCGTCCACAAGATAGCGGGCAGATCGGCAACGTGATCAGGGTGCAAATGGCTGATCGCAACCAGCGACAGGTCGGCGAGATCTGCGCGCGATTGGCCGAAGCGCAGGTACGCCCCGCCACCGGTATCGACGAGTATTTTGGCTTGTGAGCCGATCCACAGCAGGTAGCTGGCCGACGCTCTGTCCGGATTTAGTCGGGGCCCGCCGGAACCGAGGATCTGCACCGTCACCGGGTTTCCAACGCAACTCTGCGCCGCAACGTTAATTGGAACCGCCAATGATGCGAATGCCGCCAACACCACAACCATCAATGTGCGAAACATACCTCCCCCTTTACATACGCATAGTCTAATTGTACTGTGTTAAATATTCTGAGATCATAGCGAAGTCATCATGTTACCAAAGGATTTCGCCATGAGCATTGGAATGGAATCGCGGTTTGAGAAATATGTCGAGGTGATGGTCAAGGCGTTGGGACACGGGAGCCGGGGGCAGCTTGCGTGTTGGTATCTGCGCGGGCTGATGTTGCCCGGTGAGAGAAAGAGTGTCGAACCGATGGCCGCGCGGGTGCATCCGCAGGACGTGCGCTCGGCGCACCAGCGCATGCACCATCTGGTGGCCGATGCCCAGTGGAGCGATCAAGCCCTGTTGTCGGCGGTGGCCGGTGAAGTGGCGCCGGTGCTCGCGCGTGGCGGCCCCTGCTACTGGGTCATCGACGACACGGGGATGCGCAAATATGGGCGGCACTCGGTGGGGGTGGCGCGTCAATACTGCGGGCAACTGGGTAAGACCGAGAACTGCCAAGTGGCGGTGAGCCTGTCGCTGGCCACCCTGGAGGGCAACCTGCCGCTGGCTTGGCGGCTGTATCTGCCGCGTGAGTGGACGGATGATCCGAGGCGGTGCAAGACGGCAGGGGTGCCCGAAGCGGTAGCGTTTGCCACCCAGGGCGCGTTGGCCTGGGCGCAAATCGAAGCGGCCTTGGCGGCAGGTATTCCCAAGGGGGTGGTACTGGCTGACGCGGGTTATGGCGACGAGGCGGCGTTTCGTGACCGGCTCCAGGCGTGCGGGCTTGCCTACGCGGTGGGCATCCGTCAGACGGCCAAGGTCTGGTGGGGAGCCTATCGGCCGGCCCCCGTGTCTCCAACACGAGGGCGGCCCCGTGAGCGCGTCAAGCGCGACGCGGCTCACCAGCCGATCAGCGTGCTCGATCTGGCTCGCGCACTGCCGGCCAAGAGCTACCGCACGGTGACTTGGCGTGAGGGTACTAATACCCGGTTGGGATCGCGCTTTGCCCGTGTGCGCTGCTCGCCCGCGCAATACAACCGCCCCCGCGACGAGCAGTGGCTCATCATCGAATGGCCCGAGGGCGAACCGCAGCCCACCAAATACTTTCTGTCCAACCTGCCCGCAGACACCTCGTTCAAGGCGCTCATCAACACCGTCAAGATGCGCTGGCGTATCGAACACGACTATCGGGAACTGAAAGAGGAGGTGGGGCTGGATCATTACGAGGGGCGCAACTGGCGGGGCTTTCACCATCACGCGAGCCTGTGCATCGCCGCTTACGGCTTTCTCATGCTGGAGCGGCTCTTGGGCATCAAAAAAAACACTGCTCGACTACAAGCACCTGCCCTACCCAGGGTCTTCCGCCCGCGCGGGGCTGGCCCCGATGCAGCGGCATGTGCCGTGGTCTATCGCCACCGTGCGACACAAGCTGTCCCGCGCCATCGCTCGCAGCCTGTCAATATGCCCGTGCTGCTATAGAGCATACAGATGCACTCGAATAAATATATAACACAGTACAACTAATGGCCCGGGCTAATTTACGCGTGAACTATACCTTATGATTCGCGATGGCCTTCCGTTCTGCGATCGAGGCCTCAAACTCGCCCTGGCGCGTCGACAGGGTTTTCAGCCAGCGCTGGCCGCCAAAGGTAAAGCCTATCCAATAGCCGAGCTCGACGATCTCGGGTTCGCTAAACTCCGCCTTGAGTTCGCCCCACAGCTTGTCATCAGCCTGCGCCGGGTCATACATGATCGCATCCGCGTAACGCAGCGCCACCTTCTCGCGATGGGTGAATTTCACCGATTGTTCGTACGCCATCAGTTCCGACATCTTGCTGCCTGCCTCCCGCGCGGACCGCGCGGAACCCTGATTGCTTCAGTAGCCGCATTCAATGGTGAACGCGATATACGAACGCGTGATTTCTTTCAGCTCGTGCTCGAGCACGCCGGCATCGCCGTCAAACAGCATCTTGCGAGTGAGCGTGAACGAGCGCATAACGTCCGGTTGATGCGCACGAATAGCCTGATTTTCAGGACCCGGGCGGCCTTCGCGCCTTGCCTCGTCCAGCCACTGGCGCACCTCGGCGTTTTCGATTGCATCCGGATCAACGTAACGGAGTCTGGCCATGAGTTAAAGTCCTTACTTGGGTATGATGAGCAAGAGCGTGCATGCTGTTGCCACCGCCGCCAACTCGAATGCGGCGCGCAATGAAAGGAGTTTACCTTGAATATCCGCAGTTCAGCGGCACTCGCTGCCATGGCATCCCTGATGTGGCCTGCCGCCGGTGCGGCCACGGCCGCGCCGTACCCCACCAAGCCCATACGCCTGATCGTGCCGCAGCAGGCCGGCAGTTCCAATGACACGCTGAGCCGCGTGATGGCGAATTTTCTGGGCGATGCATTGGGCCAGCAGGTGGTGGTCGACAATCGCGCCGGCGTGGGCGGCATCATCGGTATGGAGATCGGCGCGTCGGCGGTACCCGACGGCTACACGCTGGTTTCCATGGCCACCGCGCAAGTGATCGCGCCGCACCTGCAGCGCAAGCTGGCCTATGACACCTTCAAGGATTTCGCGCCGATATCCCTGTTCGGCATCACCTACAACGTGTTCATTGCGCATCCCTCGCTGGCCGCAGCCAACCCGAAAGAGTTTGTGGCCCTCGCGAAATCGCGCCCGGGACTAATCAACATGGCATCGGCGGGGCCCGGCTCGCAAAGCCACCTGGGGGGCGTGATGTTTTCACAGGTC
>VFLF01000328.1 GCA_009885185.1 Nitrosomonadales bacterium
CGGCGCGCGAGGCGATCCACACCGTGTTCCTGTACCACGCGATCAAAGCCGGCATGACCATGGGCATCGTCAACGCCGGCATGGTGGGCGTGTACGACGATCTCACGCCGGAACTGCGCGAATGCGTCGAAGACGTGGTGCTCAACCGGCGCGAGGACGCAACGGAGCGCCTGATCGAATTCGCCGGCACGCTGAAAGCCGGCGCGGCGAAGGAAGAGCAAACGCTGGAGTGGCGTCAGGCGACAGTAGAGAAGCGCCTGGCGCATGCGTTGGTGCATGGCATCACGCAGTGGATCACCGATGACACTGAGGAAATGCGCGCCAAGCTGGCGGCGGCGGGTGGCCGCCCGATCGAGGTGATCGAAGGCCCGCTGATGGACGGCATGAACATCGTCGGTGACTTGTTCGGCGCGGGCAAAATGTTTTTGCCGCAGGTGGTGAAATCGGCGCGGGTGATGAAGCAGGCGGTGGCGCACCTGATTCCGTTTATCGAGGAAGAAAAAGCGCGCATGGCCAGCGAGTCGGGCGAGGCGTCCAAGCCCAAGGGCAAGATCGTCATCGCCACGGTCAAGGGCGACGTCCACGACATCGGCAAGAACATCGTGACGGTCGTGCTTCAGTGCAACAACTACGAAGTGGTCAACATGGGCGTGATGGTGCCGTGCCAGAAAATTCTCGACATGGCGATTGCCGAAAAGGCCGACATCATCGGCCTGTCGGGGCTGATCACGCCCTCGCTGGAAGAAATGGCCAACGTGGCGCGCGAAATGCAGCGTCAGGGCTTTACGCTGCCGCTGTTGATCGGCGGGGCGACCACCTCGCGCGTGCATACGGCGGTGAAAATCGCGCCGGGCTACACCAATGGGCCGACGGTGTGGGTGCCCGATGCTTCGCGCAGTGTCACCGTGTGCAGCAGCCTCCTGGCCGAAGATGAAACCGTGCGTCGCAAATATCTGGATGAGCTGCGCGACGACTACGAAAAGGTCCGCGCGCAGCACGCCAACAAAAAAGGCCCGGAGCTGATACCGATTGCCGAGGCGCGCGCCAATCGTTTCAAGACCGACTGGAAAAAACACCTGCCGGCGGCGCCCGCGTTCCCCGGCATGAAGCTGCTGCGTAACTACGATCTGGCCGAGATCGCCGAGTACATCGACTGGAGTCCGTTTTTTCAGACTTGGGATTTGGCGGGTTCGTATCCGAAGATACTCGACGATGCGGTGGTAGGGGTCGAAGCGAAAAAAGTATTCGCCGACGCTAGGGCGATGCTGAAAAAAATCATTGACGGCAAATGGTTGCAGGCGCACGGCGTGCTGGGCTTGTTCGCCGCTAACAGCATCAACGAAGGTGAAGACATTGAGATTTACGGCGATGAAAAACAACGCGGCGGCACGCCGATGATGACCTGGCACAACCTGCGCCAGCAGAACCGTAAGCCCACCGGCAATCCGAATCTGTGCCTGGGTGATTTTGTCGCGCCTGTCGAGTCCGGCGTCAAGGATTACATCGGCGCTTTCGCGGTAACCGCCGGGTACGGTATCGAGAAAAAACTCGCCGAGTTCGAGAAAAATAACGACGACTACAGCAGCATCATGTTGAAGGCGCTTGCCGACCGGCTGGCGGAGGCGTTCGCCGAGTTGCTGCACAAGCGCGTGCGGCGTGAGTTCTGGGGCTATGCAAAAGACGAGTCATTGGATAACGACGCGATGATCGCGGAAAAATATCGCGGCGTACGTCCCGCGCCGGGCTATCCGGCGTGCCCCGATCACACCGAAAAAGGCGCGTTGTTCGATTTGCTCGATGCCAAGCGCGCCGGCATCACGCTGACCGAAAGTTTTGCCATGTGGCCGGCGTCATCGGTGAGCGGGTTTTATCTCGCGCACCCGCAGGCGCAGTATTTCGCCGTCGGCAAAATCGGCCGCGATCAGGTCGAGGATTACGCGCGGCGCAAGGGTATGCCGCTGGATGAGGCAGAACGCTGGCTGGCACCGAATTTGGGGTATGAGCGGTAGAGACGTTTTGTTGCAACGGGGCATCGTGCAGTTAAATAACCAACGCCGTCATTCCCGCCTGCGCGGGAATGACGAAGCGGGATGTTGCCATACCCGTAAAATAGCCTGATGCCCTCAACGTTTACCGACACCGAACTTACCCAATTCACTCGCGACGGCTACGCCATCGCACGCAACCTCGCGCCCACGGCACAGGTAGCAAGCATGCGCACGGTAGCGCAGCAACATCTCGCCGAACCACGCCTGCCGGTGGAATACGAAACCGACACGCAATACCCCGGCGCGCCCGCATCACGCGATGCGCCAGGCGGGCGCACGGTGCGCCGCTTGTTGCAGGCGGTGGCGCGTGACACGGTGTTTCGCGAGTGGGCATTGTCGCCATTGCTCGCGGCGCGATTACAGCAACTGCTCGGCCCGCGCGTCATGCTTTCTCAGGCGCATCACAACTGCGTCATGACCAAAAATCCGGCGTACAGCAGCGTGACGAACTGGCATCGCGATATCCGCTACTGGTCGTTCGACCAACCCGAGCTGGTGTCGGTGTGGCTGGCGTTGGGCGATGAAAATATCCGCAACGGTTGTCTGCTGCTGTTGCCCGGCTCGCATCGGGTTGACGTCACGCCAGAGCAACTGGATGCAGCGCAGTTTCTGCGTCCTGACGTGGCGGAAAACCGCGATCTCTTGCGCACGCAAATTGCCGCCGAACTGCACGCGGGTGATGTGCTGTTTTTTCATTGCCGGCTGTTTCATGCCGCAGGCCACAACCAGACGACGGAGACCAAATTGTCGGTGGTGCATACCTATCACGCGGCGGACAATCACCCGCGGCCGGGCACGCGCTCGGCGGCGCTGCCGGACATGCCGCTCTCCATCGCATAGTTATAAGTATTTGTTTTCAAAAAATATTTATATTACGAGCAGCGTAAGGATGAGCTGCATCCAAAGACCAATTAGGCGGGTAGTATAGGAACGCAAGCATTTCGTTATGGGTTACTTCATTCACTGAAACGGGGGGGGGAAATGAAACTACACCGCAAAATTTCATTAGGCATTGCCGCGGCCGGCGCCGTTGTCGCGGGGGCATAATGGCGCAGGCGACGGTCGGCCCGAAGGACGTTGCGTTACCCGATGGCTTCGAGAAATGGCAGATGTACCAACAGGTGAATCGCCACGACTCCA
>VFLF01000511.1 GCA_009885185.1 Nitrosomonadales bacterium
CCATGCGCACGCACGGCATCTACGTCGCGTCCAACGGCACCATCTTCGCCACCGACGACGGCAACCACACCGTGCGCCAGTTCACGCCCGAAGGCAAATTGCTGATGACCATGGGCACGCTCAACACGCCGTCGGACACCGGCTACGACGGCAAGACCACCGGCTCGATCAGGCACGCGGGGCCGCCGTTCAACCGCCCGACCAACGTCGCTATCGGCGCCAAGGGCCAGATCTATATCACCGACGGTTACGGCAATGCGCGCGTGCATATCTTCTCGCCCACCGGCCAGTTGATCCGCTCATGGGGCGAGCCGGGCGACGGCCCCGGCCAGTTCAGATTGCCGCACGGCATCGCGGTCGCGGGCGACGGGCGCGTGTTCGTGTGCGACCGCGAGATCGACCGCATCCAGATATTCAGCCCTGACGGCGAGTTTCTGGAGCAATGGACCGACACGCAGCGCCCGACGCATCTGACCTTCGATGCCAAAGGCAACGTCTACGTGACCGAGCTCGCGTGGCACGAGGGCGACACCTCCTACAGCTTCGGTCCCGTCACCAAAATGCGCCATGCACGATTTTCGATATTCGACCCGAAGGGCAAACTGCTCGCGCGCTGGGGCACGCCCGATTGCGCAGCACCCGGCAGCTTCGCCGCGCCGCACGGCTTGGCACTGGATTCGAAGAACGATATTTATGTGAGCGAAGTGACGTGGACTTTTGCCGTGAGCCGCGGCCGCGCGCCGGCGGATTGCCATACGTTTCAGAAGTTTGCGCTGGCGGTTTGATGATGCGGTGCGGGCGTCTGCACGCACCGGCATCTATTACGTCATGCCCGTGTACGCTGGAATGACGTTGGGACTAGGCAAAGGGCAAGACCCTATTCCTTGAAAGGCGTCGAACTTACCGAGGTAGGCACCACATTATTGGCGCACGTCCAAAGACTGCAATTGGCGCGCGACGATCTTGCGCGTGAAATCGCCAATTTTGGCAAGGGCCAAACCGGCCACATCCGTATTGGTATTAATCCGGGGCTTAGCGAGGAGATCATGGGCATGGCCCTGGGCGAGTTGTTCAAACGGTCTTCGAAAGTGACACTGAGCATCGGCATGGTCAATCCGGGTACACTAGTGCAGGCTTTGCGCGATGGAAAGTTCGACTTGGCCATCTTCCTCACACAGATCAACCTGTCTGAAGCGTTTGTCCACGAAGCTCTGGTACACGACGAATTTGTCGTTTATGCCTCCAGCAATCACCCGCTTGCCAAGCGAAAACGGGTGACGCCCGCAGACCTTGTGGGCGAACAATGGGTCGCCAGTCCGGATGGCAGCGCTTATTCATGGCAATCATTGTTGCGAGCATTCGAACGACACAGCCTGCCGCCGCCCGGCATAGCGTTCGAATCCGCTTCCAGCATCACGAGATATCACGCGGTCGCTTCCACCTATCTGCTGGGATTCCAGTCACGGCGGGTACTGCAAATGGCCGCACGGCGCTTCCGGCTCGTAGATTTGCAAGTTCCGGAACTGACTTGGCAGGGGCATAGCGGCATTTACTACCGTAGAGGCAGTTACCTGTCCCCGGCCGCACGGCAATTCATCGAGATACTGAAATCCACATCGAAAGAACTTGCAGACGCGGGGGAGTAACCTCTCGTTAGAGAATGGCCTGTGCAAAAACAATGGATCCCTGTTTTTTGTCAATAACCCAAAGGTGATTGTCGCGCAGCCCCTTCGGGTAGGATTACAACATGGGTTCCAGTCTTCTCTGGGACGGCGGCTGAAGAGGGGCACGCGCGGCGCCCGCCCGCCATGTAAACTGCCGTAATCCGTGATTTCGGAGGATCGGCCCGATGAAACGTAATCTCGCCATTGCGCTAGTTTTGTTGTTTGCGCTGTCCGCTTGCGGGCAGCGGCCGCCGGACTACGAGGCGTGCAAAAGCGCGCAAAATCCTGATCAGCGCATAAGCGCCTGCACACAGGTGATTGCCTCCGGGCGGCTGTCGAGGCTCGATCTTGCTAATGTCCTGCATGCGCGCGGCAAGGCGTGGGCCGCCAAGGGCGACCATCGCCGCGCGCGTGCCGATTATGATGAGGCGCTGCGCGCCAATCCCATTTACGTGCCTGCGCTTTACGACCGCTTCATGGTGGAGCAGAGCGGCCCTGACCGCGAAAAAGCCGTTATCGTGCCGAAGGCGGCGCCGCAGAAAGACGCCGCAAAAAAGGCCGCCGCGCCGCCGGCGGGTGATGCGAAAGACCCGGCCGAATACGTCCGGCGCGGCAGGGAATGGAGCGACAAGCGCGACTATGATCGCGCGATCACCGAATACAACGAAGCGCTGCGCATCGATCCGAAGTATGCAGCCGCTTATCACAATCGCGGCTTCGCCTGGCAAAACAAGGGCGACTACGCCCGCGCCATCGCCGACTACATCGAGGTGGCGCGTATCGATCCGAAGAACGCGAACGCGCACAACAGCGCAGCCTGGCTGCTGGCCACGGCGCCGGTGGCAACGGCAAGAAACGGCGCGCGCGCGGTGGAGGCGGCGCGCAAGGCGGCGGAACTGTCAGAATGGAAAAACGGCGACATACTCGATACGCTCGCGGCCGCCTATGCCGAGGCGGGCAAGTTCGCCGACGCGGTGCGCTGGCAGGAAAAGGCGATGGAATTTCCCGATTTTATGAAGGGGCAAGCTGAGGAGGCGCGCGCCCGGCTTGCGCTGTATCGCGAACGCAAGCCCTATCATCAACCGGGCCGGTGATCGTTTCGCGTCGCCTTAAGCGCGGCCTCGTAAGGTCGGATTACAACTTGGGTTCCAGCTTACCCCGGAGCGCGGCCAAGTGATCGGAGAAAATGAGCGCCTCGCGGATGTTCTGCGTGGCGCCGCATTCTTCCGTGGGATTGATTCGCACGCAGTCTTTATTGTCGACCTGACCAAAGGATTTTGACTGCGCAACGATAGTTTGAAAGCCACGCCCATAAAATCCACCGGAATACTCGCGTGCGGTTGCACTCGCATCCGTTCCGCCGGCGCCGGGCATATCAACAAAATAAATCTGATGCGTGATCATGCGCCTCGTCGAAAAAAGCGCCTTGCATGAGACGATGATGCGGCGATCCGTCCACACCACAGTGTGCCGTCGCACACGCAGGTAGGACATGATCAGCGCGGCAGCCAATCGCGGCACGAGAAAAAAGTCGGCGCCTTCGTCGCGCCACCATTCTGTTTCGCCGGGCTCGAACTTCAGAGCATCAGGGTAGTTGGCTTTTGTTCCCGTAAGACGATTGACAACCATCGCGATGGCAACAAGCGCAAGCAGGGCGGCAAAAAACATCAGGATCGACATGGGAATCTCTTAGAGCGCCTGCATAATGAACCCATGACGCATGGGTTTCATCCGGCCCGCGCCGGAACGACGGACGAGGCCGGACGCTACTCGTATTACTTAGCCCATCAGTAATGCGACTCAAAACTCGTCGCGTCCATGCGCCCGAGTTCGTGCATGTCGATGGTTGATTCGCCGGTGTTTCGGTTGACAGTGAACTGCATGCGCCGATGGCCGTCGTTGGTGGCGCGTATCGACAGCAGTTCCAGGCCTACTTCCCCGATGTGCCATTCGTGCGAGCCGGCCAGCCCCGCCGGCGCGTAGATGGAATCACCTGGGCCGACGTTGTATTCCTTGCCCTTCAGGTCGTGCACGACGGCGCTGCCCTTGAGCACGTAGTAGTAGACCTCGATGGAATGCCAGTGCAGGTGTTCGTGCAGATTGGGGCCGAACTTCGCCAGCCCCACGCGCATGCGCTCACTGGGAAACTGCTTGCTGCCGCACAGCGGGCGCACGGTCTGGCCCTTGATGATGCCGGGCGTATCCTTCACCTTGTTGCGGCTGACAACACGCATGGTGGGTTTGATTTTTTTTAGATCCTTGTGCATGGCTGCTACTCCCGTAGGTTATTGGGTTAATCGTTAGTTGGCTTTGAGCCCCAGCTCACGCACGATTTTGCCCCATTTTTCGACTTCAGCCTTGATGAATTCGGCGAATTCTTCAGGCTGATCCCCGACCACCGTGAACGACATGTCCTGCAATCGTGTCTGCACGTCCGGCAGCTTGAGTGTTTTTAACATCGCGCCGTGTATCACGGAGATGATTTCCTTCGGTGTTTTGGCGGCCACCACCATGCCGTACCAGAATCCGGTTTCATAACCGGGATAGCCCAATTCGGCGACGGTGGCCAATTGCTGCATGTTCGGCACGCGCGTCCGGCTCGTCACTGCGAGCGCACGCGCTTCAGTTCATGCGCAAATACTATCCTCGTCGTTCCCCTCTGCGCGGGAATGATGGTTCGGGGTTTGTTGCCCCTACAAAAAATTCGGGCGAGCCAAAATTCCCTATCGCTATCGTCATGCCGGCGCAGAGTGGAATTCGGTTCGCCACCGTGCGTCGACGACGCTGATCATGCCTGCCCGGCGTTTTCCACAGTCTACTGCGCCGGCGTCCCACGCGCCAAGCCGCGGCCCGCGAGTGGCAATTTGCCGGCCAATCGGCGATGATTCATTTTTGCATGGAGCAACGATGAAGACGGTATTTCGATATGGCGCCTTGGTGTCCTTGATGGTTCCGTTGGCGGCGCTGGCGCAAGCGCCTGCTTCCGCACCGTACCCCTCGAAAATTGTGCGCGTGGTCATTCCGTGGCCCGGCGGTTCGAATGATGCCGCGGGGCGTCTGGTGTTTCAGAAAATCTCCGAGTGGTGGGGGCAGCCGGTGGTGATCGACAATCGCCCCGGCGCATCCGGCACCATCGGCGCGGCGCTGGTGGCGCGCGCCGCGCCGGACGGCTACACGCTGCTGGTCACCTCGCAAAGTGTCGTCATCAATGCGCATCTTTACAAGAAGCTGCCGTACGACGTGATGAAGGATTTTGTCGCCATCACGCCGATGGCCGCACAGGTGGGTGTGCTGGCCGTGCATCCCTCGCTGCCGGTGAAAACCGTGAAGGAATTGATTGCTTTTACCAAGCAACGACCGGATCAGTTGCTCTACGGCTCATCGGGCAGTGGCAGTTTTTTGCATTTGGCGATGGCGCAGTTCAATATTTCAGCGGGCGTCAAAATGGTACACGTGCCGTACAAGGGCGGCGATGCGGCAGGCATCTCGGTCGTCGCCGGCGAGACGCAGACCATCATGGCATCGACCGCCGTCATCATGCCGCTGATTCCCGGCAACCGCGTGCGCGTGCTGGGCGTGACCACCGACAAGCGCATTGCGCAATTACCCGACGTGCCCACCATCGCCGAAGCCGCCATTCCGGGTTTTGAATACACCGCGTGGGTCGGCGCGCTCGCGCCCGC
The DNA here is from genome assembly GCA_009885185.1 of Nitrosomonadales bacterium. The sequence continues at coordinate 5,348 of VFLF01000511.1, forward strand.
GGGCACGCCGCGCGCCATCATTGATCGCTTGAACGGCGAGATCAAAAAGGGACTCGACCATCCGGATGTGTCCAGCCGCTTTAACAATATCGCGCTGCATCCGATGTTCTCGTCGCCGGAGCAGTTCACCGCGCGCATGAAATCGGATTACGACAAGGCGGCGAAATTGATCGCGGCCACCGGGGTGACGGTGAATTGATGGTGGTGGCGTTTAATTAAAAAACGCAATAAAAACAAATACTTAAGTATGTGGTGCTAGTAAGGGAGGTTTCATGGCCAAGGCGCGTGTCGTCAACATTCAGTTCAATGATGAGCCTATAGCGTTCCCGTCCTACACGAATCGTCTGCTCGCTGAAGGCGACAGTTGGTTCGCATGGGCGCATCTTAATTTGAAGCCGTCATCGAATATCGTCGAGCAACTGGAATTTCGCGATCCGACGGTGATCGTGAATCTTGCTTATTCCGGGGACGTGATACACAACATGAGTGACGCGCGCGCCAACCTGCATTTTTGTTTTGAATTGCAGGCGTTGCGATACGACGCGATTCTGCTGAGTGGTGGCGGAAATGATTTGATTGACGCACTGTCGCCTGGTGATGGGCGGCCCGCGATTATCGTGCCGAGCAACGGCGATCCCGGCGAGGCGAAGTCGTACGTGGATGCCGTGGCGCTCGACGCACTGACCAGCAACGTGCAGGCCGGGTACGCACGCCTCATCGCCATGCGCGACGATTCCGACGCAAATAAACAGACGCCGATAGTCCTGCACACCTACGATTTTCCCACGCCGCGCAATGCCAAGGCGACCTTCTTGAACCACGCGGTGGAGGGGCCCTGGCTGTTGCCGGCCATGAAAAAGGCGCACGTACCAGCGGCGCTTTACGTGGACGTAACGGATATCACTTTCAAGGCATTGGCAAATGCGTTATTCCAGTTGAACGATCCCGCCAACGGTGTGCATGTAGTGAAAACGCACGGTACCCTGGAGCGTGCCGATCTGAATGAACCCGGGTTGAGCGGAGACTGGATTAACGAGATTCATCCGGATGCCTATGGCTATGCATTGCTCGCCCAAAAAATATCTGGCGAGCTAGCGAACCTCGGCATCCATTAATGCGGTACAGAATACAGCCAATTAACAGCGGAGACGTCTCGTCATGAATTCCCCAACATTCGATTTCACCCCGCTGTTCCCCGCTGGCCTGCCACCGGCGGCGGCGCGTTGGAACGGGCGCGTCAAGTTTGATTTCACCGGCGGCAATAACGATGCGGACGCATTGCCGCTGGAAGGATTGATCGCAGGCGTGACCACGGTGCTCAGGCGCGAAGGACGCACGCTCTCGACGTATGGCTTGAACAGCGGCCCGCAGGGCTATCGCCCTTTGCGCGATTTTCTCGTGGCGAAGTTAAAAGCCGACGCGGGCATCACCTGCACGGCGGACGACATCCTGATGACTTCGGGCTCGTTGCAAGCCATTGATCTGGTTAACGCGACACTGCTCGCGCGCGGCGACACGGTGATAATCGAAGAGGATTGTTATCAGGGTTCAATCAATCGGTTGACGCGGCTCGGCGTCACGCCCATCGGCATTCCCCTGGATCGTGACGGCATGCGCATGGATGCGCTGGCGCAGGTGCTTGATGATCTCAAGGCCAGGGGCGTGCGGCCCAAATACATTTACACCATACCTACCGTACAGAACCCAACGGCCACCATCCTGCCGGTGGAGCGGCGGCGGGAACTGCTGCGCCTTGCGGCGGCGCATGGCGTGCCGGTTTTTGAGGATGACTGTTACGCTGATCTCATCTGGTCAGGCGAGCGGCCGCCCGCGCTTTACGCGCTTGCCGCCGCACGCGGGCAGGGTGGCGTGATCTACGTCGGTTCGTTTTCAAAGTCGATCGCACCGGCGTTGCGCGTGGGTTACATCGTGGCGCCTTGGGAAGTGATGTCGCGCACGCTGGCGTTGAAGACCGACGCCGGCTCCGGCGCGCTCGAACAAATGGTGTTGGCGGAATATTGCAGCGGCAATTTCGCGAAACATGTGCCAGCGCTGCGGCGCAGCCTGCGCGCCAAACTCGAAACGCTGATGGAGTCACTGAAACAGAGTTTCGGCGACGCGGTGGAGTTCGATGATCCCAAGGGCGGCATTTTTCTGTGGGTCACGTTGCCGGATAACGTGGACACGATGAAGCTCTATCAGGCGGCGCTGGCGGCGGGGGTTGCTATCAATCCGGGGCCGGAGTGGTCGGTGAACAAGACCCGCGCGCGCAACCGGCTGCGGCTGTGTTTTGCCAGCCCCAGCCACGAGGAAATTTCGCAGGGTGTGGCGACGCTGGCCGAGGTGTGCCGGCGGGAGTTTGGCTTGAAGCGGTAACGGCAGCGCGGTTACTCCACCCGTATCCCCGCGCTCTTCACCACTTTCGCCCACTTGGCGATCTCGCTGTTGATGTAAGCCGCAAATTCAGACGGCGTGTTGTCGATCGGCTCCGCACCGAAGGAATGCAGCCGCTCGCGGGTTTGCTTGTCGCGCATGATGCGCGCGATTTCTGTGTTGAGCCGCGTAACGACTTCCGGCGGCGTGCTGGCGGGCGCGAGTATGCCTGACCATGAGTTCACTTCAAATCCCGTCAGGCCGGCTTCAGACAGGGTGGGCACGTCGGGCGCGCCGGGCCAGCGCTTCAAGGTGGTAACGCCCAGCGCGCGCAGCCGCCCGCTTTGCACATGCGCCAGCGTGCCCGCCATCGCGGCAAAAAACATCACCACGCGCCCGCCCATCAAGTCCGTGTGCGCAAGGCCCGTGCCGCGATAGGGAACATGCACGGTCTTGATGCCGCCCATCAGGTCCAGCAGTTCGGCGGCAAGGTGGCTGGCGGTGCCGTTGCCCGATGAAGCGTAAGTGATTTGTCCGGGTTTGCTTTTGGCGAAGGCGATGAGTTCCTTCACCGATTTCACCGGCAACGAGGGATGCACCACGAGTATGTTGGCCGACGACACGCACAGAATCACCGGCGCGAAATCGCGCACCGCATCGAACGGCAGCTTGTTGCCATAGAGGCTGGGGTTTACCGCGTGCGCGAACACGCCGAGCAGCAGGGTGTAGCCATCGGCCGGCGCCCGCGCCACCAATTCCGCCGCGATATTGCCGCTGGCGCCGGGACGGTTATCGACGATGACCTGCTGTCCCCACAAGTCACTCAGCCCGCGGCCCACAGCGCGCGCGACAAAATCGGAATTGCCGCCGGGCGGGAAGCCGACGAAGATGCGCATGGGCTTTGATGGATAGGTATCGGGCTTTTGCTGCGCACACAGCGGTGTGGCGGCGAAGAAGGCGGGTGCGAGTAAAATGGCGGCACGTAGCATGAGAAGTCTGAGAATAGGCAGAGAGTGAGTTTTTGGTGTTCCGCGGTTTTGCGTGCGGCGCTGATACTGGTGCGACTTTGTGTCAGTCCAGCGCGAGCGTCAACCACGGCGGTGTCTGCCGCCATACGCGGACAACATGGCATGGTGTGTATTTTTATGGCCTATGGAAATGATTAAAATATCAATAAAAACAATTACTTACTTTATTTCTGCGTTATTCGCTTGCGGCGTAACAGGCGTAGCGCAGGCGCAAAACTATCCCACGCGCCCGGTGCGCACCATCGTGCCGCTCGCTGCCGGCGGCGGCATGGATACGGTGACGCGCGGGCTATCGATCAAGCTGGGTGAGGCATTCGGGCAAACCTTTGTGGTGGATAACCGGCCCGGCGCGGGCAGCCAGATCGCGCTCGACATCACCGCCGCCGCCGCGCCCGACGGCCACACGCTGATGATGATCAGCGCCACCACGGTGGTGCATCCGCTGCTGTATAAATCGCGCCATGACATCGCGCGTGATTTCACGCCGATCGCGCAGGTCACCGCGCAGGGCTATGTGATGGTGGTGCATCCGGCGGTGCCGGCTAAATCGGCGCTGGAGTTTGCGCAGTATCTCAAGGCCAATCCCGACAAGGTGAATTACAGCTCATCGGGCATCGGCAGCCTGATTCACATGAGCGGCGAACTGTTCAAGATCGCCACCGGCACGCGCATGACGCATATTCCGTACAAGGGCATGGGTGCTGCCTATTCCGATTTGGTGGGCGGGCAGGTGCAGTCGTCGTTCCCGACGATTATTTCGTCCATCGCGCACATCAACAACGGACGTCTGCGCGCGCTGGCGGTGACACCGGGCAAGCGCGTGCCCGCGCTGCCCAACGTGCCGACGTTCGCGGAGGCCGGTGTGAAAGGCGTGGTGGTGGTGAACTGGTACGGCCTGATCGCGCCGCTGAAAACGCCACAGACCATCATCGACCGGCTGGTCAATGAGACAAACAAGGCCATGCGCTCGCCCGACATGGCGAAGAGCCTCGTGGCGGAGGGCGCGGAGCCGGTGACCGGCTCGTCCGCCGAGTTCGCGGCGCACATGAAGGCGGAGAACGAGCAGTGGAGCCGCGTGGTGAAGACGGCGGGGATACGCGGCAACTGAGGTGGTAACTGAGGTGGTAACTGAACACAGGCGACAGATACATGGCGCAGTCTAACGACAGACTCGATCAAGTGGTGCGTGACGCGCGACGCAACGCGGACAAGCGCGCTGCGGGCTATCGTGAGCAAGCGCTAAAAATATATCCGTGGGTGTGCGGCGGCTGCGCGCGCACCTTCACGCACGCCAATCTGCAACTGCTGGAAGTGCATCACAAGAACGGCAATCACGATGACAACCCGCCGGACGGCAGCAATTGGGAACTGCTATGCACCTACTGCCACGAGCACGAGCATTCCAAGATCAAGGACAGCGCCGGGCGCACCGATACCGGCAGCACGCTGGATGCGGCTACCTTCAATCCGTTTGCGGAGTTGAAGGCGAAGCTGGAAGCAAAGAGGGGCGAGTAAACCGAGTAAACCACGGCGCGCATAACCATCCCCGTCATACCCGCGAAAGCGGGTATCCATGCGTCGTGCCATATGGGACAGTGTTACGGGTTCCCGCCTGCGCGGGAACGACGGTTGAGCGCCGGTTGCGGGAACTGACCGTCTATTTTTTCTTGCCCAGCAACTGCGCGATCTTCGTCGCGTCATCCAGCTTGTCCAGCCCCAGCATCGCATCACGCAATTGTTCGACCTGCGCTTTGGGCAGCGCCTTGACCGCGAGTTTTTCGAATTTTTCGACGATATCGGATTCGCTGGCGAATTTGTATTCACTGCCGCGTGCGGATTCGATGGTGCGCTCCATCCGCGTGCCGTCATTGAGGAACACTTCGACGCGCACCTTGTGGCGCATTTTCGCGCCGAGTTTGGTGATGGCGTCGTCGTGATGCACTTCGACGATTTCGGAAAGCTTCATGCGCGCCGGGTCGGCCACCATCGCGTCGGTGAACTGATCGACAAAACAATCGCCGTCGAGCAGCCACGTCGCGATGCAGTACGGCAGGTTCAATTGCGCCGAGGTCAGCCCCTGCGGCACGTATTTCCAGCCGACGTGATCCATGGTCACTTGCGAGCCATGCACGGAGATTTTTTTGACATCCTTGGCGCCGAAGGGCTTTTCGGCCTGCATTTCGCGAATGGCGTCGAGCGTGGTGTGGTTGCTGCCGACGCAGGCGTAGAACTTGAGCGCCACGCCCATGGTCTGCCACACGCTGCCGAAACCGGCGGTGAGTTCTTTCAGATCGAAGCGGTCATTCGAGCGCGAGAAGGTAGTGCAAAAGCCGCCGTACTCGCTCTCTAAAACATTGACGATGCCGGTAAAGCCTGATTCGGCGATCAGCGCGCCGTACAGGCCGGATTGCGAGGCGCGGCCCGCGTGCATGCGTTTGACCATCGCGCCGTACTGCGCGGCCATCAGGCCGGCGGATTGCGTGCCGGCAATGCCCAGCGCGTGCACGGTTTTGTCTACGTTGAGTTTCAGTGCGCGCGCGGCGCCCGACGCCGACGAAAAAACGCCGAGCGTTGCACCCGAATGCCAGCCCTGCGCGATGTGGTCCGGGCGCATACACAAGCCCACGCGCGGGCCGATTTCGTAACCGGCGACAGCG
>VFLF01000854.1 GCA_009885185.1 Nitrosomonadales bacterium
CCACGCCGTATTTTAATTGCGCGCTGTTGGACTTCATCGGGTCGGCCCACATCCTCATCTTCAGTTTCGCTACCATCAGTCGTAACGCGTCCTGTGCATACCCAGCGCGGTGGTGGCCAGCGAATTCAATTATCTTCTCAATCCCACGCAAGCGGACTTTGCGCGGATGAGTCGTGCTGGTCCAGAGCCCTTGGCCACCGACCATCGTTTGCTTGAAAGGCAAGCGCATCGGGCGCCGCGCAAACCAGCACGGCAAGTAAAGTGCAAGCGAGGACGGCATCTCATCATTTCCAGGGATACGCTTGCGGAGAGGCGGCTTTCGCATGCGAAACGGTTGGTCACGTTTGGACGCAAGACTTCAACGGCCAAGGCGACCTGATTCCTACCAGCCGGGGCGTAAAAGTGCGTGAGGTGACCGGGACACATCGCTGTGCCGGCATCCGTGCGTCGTCATCCTTGCCCAGCGGGCGAGGCAGGGCATTTTCCCTACCGCGCTACCTCAGTAGGCGGTGCACCCACTCAGCCCAATAGAGGGTCTGCGCATCGGAGCCGTAGGGTCCCAGGATTTGAATGCCGACCGGCAGACCGCTGGTCCCTACCCAAGCGGGTACGGTCACGCACGGCACGCCGAACAGCGTCCAGATGCGGTTGTACATCGAGTTGCCGGTGCTGGTGATGCCTGCGGGTGCTTCACCCGGGGCGGCGGGTGTCAGCAAAAAATCGAAGTGGTTAAAGTGCTCGGCGAGCCGGGCGCGATACCCAACGGCGTTGCGCATGGCAAGGTCGTAACGCTCGCGCGAGCAGCGCCAGCCGTTTTCGATGTTTTCCAGGATCAGGGGCGAAAGTTTATCGCGATGATTCTGGTATTCGAAGGCAAAGGCGCGGGCTGCTTCGAAGTCGATAATCGCCAGGTGGTCGGCATTCATGGTGTTGTAGGCATCGGCCAGGACACACGCTGTGACCTGGGCACCGTTTTGGGCCAGCGTGCGTGCGGCGCGATCGAGGTTTACCCACAGTGCGGGATCTTCCACCGTCCCGCGCGGCTGTTGGTAAAGACCGATGCGTGGTGCGCGCGACGGCGCCTGTTCAAAAGACGGTAGCGCGATGTCCGAAACGGCATGCACGAAGAGCGCGACATCCTCGACGCTACGCGCGAGCACGCCGACATGATCCAGTGATTCGGCGACAAACTTGAGCCCGGCACGATTGATGAGATTGAAACTCGGCTTGTAACCGACGATGCCGCAGTAGGACGCCGGGCGTATGGTTGAACCGCCAGTCTGCGTGCCCAGCGCAATGGGCACCATGAAGTCCGCCACGGCTGCAGCGGAACCGCTGGATGAACCACCCGGCGTATGAGCCACGTGGTGTGGATTACGTGTCGGACCGGGGAAACGATAGGCAAATTCGGTGGTGACCGTCTTGCCCATGACAATGCCGCCCGCTCTTTGTGTGAGCGCCACGCAGGCAGCATCCCATTGGGGGCGGTGGCCTTGGTAGATCGCTGAATTGTATTGGGTTGGCAGGTGCGCGGTATCAAAGACGTCCTTGAAGCCCACCGGGACGCCATGCAGGGGACCGCGGTTTTGTGCCCTGTCGAGCAGGCGCGCCTGCCTGAGCGCATATTCCGGATCAAGACACGCCCAGGCCTGAACGGTTGGTTCACGCGCCGCGATGCGGTCTAGGCACGATGACACATAGGCCTCGGCGGTCAATCGACCCGCGCTGATTTCGGTCAGGGCTTCGGACGCAGAGTATTTGCAGGGTTCCATGGATGTCCGTTATGACCAAGGTTGCCGCGTTTGAGGACGGGCCCGGGCGGGAACTTGTGAAACTCGATCCGTTTTCCGGTGCCACGCCAGGGTTCGTCCAGCGGTTCCCGGGAAGGCGTCATCCGCGCTGTTAGAAGGATGGTGCCGCCGCAGGTTCGCAATGCCTATACCTCACAGGTAAAGTCTTTCTTCAACGGCGCCTGTTCTTGCGGTGGGTCCGCGAAACCAGCATACCACGGTGGGGCGCCTCTCCGCGCCAGCGCACCCCATGCGCGGTGATTCATCGGTTGGTATCTGGCGTTGTGCTCATGCTGAAGCCATCATGAGAACACCCTGCTTGAATCGGGCACACACCGTTTTCGGATGCCCCATCGCGAAGCGTCGGACCCCGATACGCACGAATGTTGTGCGCCACACCGGATCGATGCATGCAATCGGACAACCTCTCGTTTGACCGCATCAGGACGCAGTGTTAACTTGGTCATGGACACGTCAGGAGGGTTTATCGTGCGCACGACGACCGTTATAGTGTCAGGCCAACCAGTCTTTCGAATAGTCGCCGCAATCATCACGCTGGCGCTGGCCGGATGCGCAGTCACGGAGCACCATTCCGGCATGCGATCCGCGCCCTTCCGGCTACAAGATGCGACGATTGCCAGCGTTCATCAGGCGCTGGCCTCGCGCCAGCTCACGTGTGCGCAACTTACCCGGTTGTATCTGGACCGGATTGCGGCCTACGACCGGCAAGGGCCGTCCCTGAACGCCATCATTACCGTCAACCCCAAGGCGATGGAACAGGCTGCGGAAATGGATCGCCGTTATTGGGCCGAGCCCTCCAGCCGATTGCCCTTGCACTGTATCCCAATCATCCTCAAGGACAATTTTGATACCTACGACATGCCGACCACGGGGGGCAATGTCAGTATGAAAAATTCTGTCCCGCCGGCGGATGCGTTTACCGTGGATCGCATGCGCAAGGCCGGGGCGTTGATTCTGGCGAAAGCCAACCTGCAGGAGTTTGCGCGCGGCGGCATGTCGATCAGTAGCCTCGGGGGACAGGTAAAGAATCCTTACGACTTGACCCGTACGCCGGGGGGCTCCAGTGGCGGCACCGGTGCTGCAATCGCCGCGCACTTTGGTTTGATCGGCACCGGCAGCGATACGGGACAGTCGATCCGTTCCCCGGCGTCGGCCAATCATCTTGTTGGCATCCGCCCGACGCGCGGGCTGGTAAGTCGTGCTGGCGTCATTCCCAACAGTTTGACCCAGGACGAGGTGGGTCCTATTGCGCGAAACGTGACGGATGCCGCGCGCTTGCTCGATGTGATGGCGGGCTATGATCCGGCCGATCCGGTGACGGCCCTGGGCCAGGGACGCATTCCCAAAAGCTACACGCACTTGTTATCCAAAGCGGCGTTGCGTGGGGCGCGTATCGGGGTCATGACCAATATGCAGGGCACGGCGGAACGCCACCGCGAAGTCAATCGCGTGATGTCGGAAGTGGCAGCCACTTTCGAATCGCTGGGCGCGACGATCGTGCGTTTCGAGATGCCCGAATACGACAAGCTTGCGGGCGTTGTGGCCACGTCACGCTACGAGGCGCGCACGGTGATGGAGAATTACTTTGCGACGCTTGGTCCAAAGGCGCCGATCCGCAGTTTTCAGGATCTGGTCAAGGCTAATACCGCCGCAGTACAAAAGACACTGGCCGAGGAACTGACGGTGGTGGATGGCATGAACAGTCCGGACTACAAGGATCGAACCCTGAATCGGGAAAAACTCAAAATTCGGGTGGCTACGACGATGGCCGACCTCAAGCTGGATGCCATTCTGTATCCGCTGCAAAAGATACTGGTGGTGCCGATTACGGCTGCGGACCAAACCGAGCGCAATGGAACCCTGTCCAATGGCACAGGGTTCCCTGCCGTGACCTTTCCCGGGGGATTTTCCGCGCCCGGCCCCACGGCGCCCATCGGCGTTCCCGTAGGCGCGGAATTGCTGGGCCTTGATTACAGCGAAGACCGCCTGCTGTCCTATGCCTACGCCTATGAGCAGGCAACCCATCCGCGCCAGTCCCCACCGGCGACGCCGCGCCTGCCGAACGAGCCGTAGTGATCGTTGCGGTAGTGGGCTGCCACGATCGGCAGGGGCCAGAACGCGATGGCACTATCCATTTTGCATCGGGAAGATGCGTACTAAACTGGGGGGATGATGGTACTGAATGCAAGGTGCGGGTTGTGCAGGGCATGTGTCGTCGCGGCGGTGTTGCTGTCACGCGTACCTTGCGTCCGCCCAGGGTGGACCCTTCCCGATAGAGGAGACGACCATCGCCGACGTGCATCACGCGATGCAACGGCGAACACTGAGTTGCGTGCAGTTGGTACAGAAGTATCTGGATCGTATAGAACGTCACAATAAGACGCTGCGCGCCATACTCCACGTAAATGCTCATGCGCTGGAAACGGCGCGCCGTCTGGACGCAGCGTTTACCGCCTCAGGCAAACTGAGCGGGCCTTTGCATTGTGTTCCGGTGGCGGTGAAGGATGCCATCGATACGGCCGAGATGCCGACGACGGGTGGATCCACGGCGCCGTTTGCCAATCTGCACCCACCCAAAGATTCCACCGTGGTCGCCCGGCTGCGCGCGGCCGGTGCGATTATTCTGGCAAAAACCAATCTGGACGAGTTCGGTCGGGGCAGTTCCGGCTTGAGCACCCTGGGTGGCCAAGTCAGGAATCCTTACGACACCGCGCGAATTCCCGGTGGGTCAAGCGGCGGCTCCGGCGCGGCCGTGGCGGCAAATCTGACACTGGTGGCACTGGCCGAAGAGACCGGGGTGTCCATCAGGAACCCGGCGGCCAACTCAAATATCGTGGGCATTGCGCCCACCCAGGGTCTGGTCAGCCGCGAGGGTGTCATTCCGATTTCCTTTACCCAGGATCGGGTTGGCGCCTACGCCCGTACGGTCAAGGATGCCACACTCGTACTGCAGGTGATTGCCGGTTATGACCCGCACGATGCGGTAACCGCCGCCAGCAGGGGACGCATTCCTCGCGAGGGCTACGGTGGCTTCCTCAACGCAAAAGGCCTTGCCGGCGCACGGCTGGGCGTGGTACGGCAGTTCATGACGGCGTGGACGCCGGCCGACCGGGAGTGTAGCTGGCGGGGTAAAAGCGCTTAAATCTGGCGGAATTTTAAGTTCGCGAACGGATTGCGCCAAGGGGCCCATACGGGCCCCTTGTGCTTGAGAA
>VFLF01000637.1 GCA_009885185.1 Nitrosomonadales bacterium
GGGCGTTTCTGGCGAGTGCGTGCAGACTGGGATTCCAGGGCGAGGGCGTTGAGCCCTCCGCGGACGCCGCCCAAACCGCGCGGGACGCCGGACTGACGGTGTTCACCGGTTATCTGGAACAGGCGCAATTTCCCGACGCGTCGTTTGATGCCATCACGCTAATCGAAATTGTCGAGCACCTGCGCGATGCACAAGCGTTGCTACGGGAATGCGCGCGCATCCTGAAACCATGCGGTGTGGTGCTGGTGACCACACCCAACGCGCATAGCTGGACGGCCCGCGCCATGGGCGCGCGGTGGGCAGGCTTCAGCCTGAACGATATGGGCGGCCACATCAGCTTCTTCAATCCGCGCTCCATGCGCATCCTCGCGGCGGGCAGCCAACTCCAGCTTCACCATATCGAAACGCGCAATGTGCGCTTCTTCGAGCGCGGTCAATGTTCGCGCACCCTCTATGCATTCTCCAAGATTGCCGCCGAACTGCTCAATTGGCCGGCGCGCATTGCCGGCACAGGACACGACCTGCACGCGTACCTGCAACGCCCACTGCGGTAATGCCACGTAGCGCGAGATGTACGTAAACGCCCGTCTCCAAACCTGGAGGCAGATAAATAAGGAAGTCAATAAACAAATACATTATTTCTCGGCGCTGAAAAATTCGCGAAGGTTCATGCCGTGCCGGCCACACGTCCCAAGCGACTGCGACTGTAGAGTAATGTCGTCGTAGCAATAACGTTCGGCGCGGGATGACAGCGCGCGCCGGATTAGCGCGGCACAGCGGCGTCGCAGGCCGCGCCCCGGCAATGCAGAACCAACACATTCGCGCCGAGCGGATATTGCGCGGCCACTTTCCCCAGTTTGTCGTCTACGGTATTGGACACCACAAAGCCGCTATCCCACTGCGCCGGCGCAAACGTCAACACCGGTTTCGGCAGCCGCTGGACGTTCATGTATGCCGTGACCGAAAGCCCCGCTGCGCTGACATCATGCGTGTACAACGGGAACCCCGCGGTGCGCTGTAACACCTGTCGGGCCGCCGCCGCATAATTCTCGCCGCGCACGCGCTGCTGATAGTACGGAAACAACGCCGCCGCGAGAACAAGCTTCAATCCCACCGCCGCCCACAACCAACGCCACGCCACGCTCCGCCGCGCCTCGCCCTGACTCGACACGTAAACCGCGAACGCCAAAGCGCACAGCGGCAATATCGGCAGCAAATAACGAAAATGACTTTGCGGCGCCAGCCAGAACGGCATGAACGCGATGCCCGCGATGAACAACGCCGTCCTCGCGTGACGGTCTTCGATCAAATCACGCCAGGACTTGCGGCGCCACAACCACCAGCCGACCAGCAACGACACCGGCGCCAGCCGCACCACGGCTTCCAATGGATACGCCGCCAGTTTCGCCAAGTATGCCGCCACGCCCAACGACCCAAGCTTGTCGCCGATCTCGGTCGCCATGCGCCCGCCTTGCGTCTGATCGCCGATCACCCAGTGAAACCACACATAGGGCAGGCACAAGGTAAGCACTGCCAGAATCAATGGCGCGGGCCGTAACAGGAACGCGCGCGCATCGCGTTGCAACAGAAACACCAGCACGGCGGCACCCACGAACGCGTGGGCGATAATGCCCTTGGTCAGAAACGCGCAGGTGGCCAGCAGCAGCGTACCCAGCAGCCACGCCGCGCTTTTGACATGCACCGCCATCCACAAGGATGCGATGGCGCCAAACACCAGCATGCCAAATAAAGGGTCGCGATATCCCAGCCAACCCCGATACAGCAGCACATCGGCAAATGTGACGCACAGCACTGCGGCGATGGCGGCCAGCGTCTTGTCCTGATACAGCCGATACGCCAGGACGGCGACGATCAAGCCGCTCGTGGCGGTCGCGCCCACCATCACCGCGCGCGTCACGCCCGGCGCATGCTCCCAGCCCAAAGCACTGGCAAGCGGAATAATCAGCCAGTTGGCGAACACGCCGTGCCGCGCGTCACCGCCGTAGAACCACAACCGCAGCCAGTCGCCGCGCTGCCACATTTCGATTGAAGAATTGACGAGAATGCCCTCCTCGCCGACGAGGTAGTAGCCGAAGGTGGGAATAAAACTTGCCACCGCAGCGGCGTACAGCAGCCACCATTGCTTCGTCGTCGGCGCGATCATCACGCGCCCTCCGGCCGATAAATTCCCGCGCGCACGCGACCCGCCTCCAGATCAGCAAAAAACCGTCGCAGCACACGTGCGTTGCATTCCGGATAGGCATGGTGTTCGTCGGAAAACTCCTGTGGCAGGCAACCATAACGCTCCGAAGCACCCGCATCGATCACGGTCACCTCATGCAGCCTTGCCCACTCGTCGAGTAACGCTTTTGTGCGCTCCAGACAGGCATTCCAGCGCGGCGACTGGTGAAACGCCTGTTCCAGACCCGGCGCCAGCGGCGGCAGCAGTAACACCATGCCCCCGCCACGCCGCGAGAAACGCTTCGCGGTGTCGCCCAGATACGCGAGGTATTCCGCGTTAGGCGCGCCGCCGTGGGTGCATAAATGCTTCGTGTATTTCGAACTGGGCGCCGCCGCCGCCATCGCCAGCGTCTTGGCCAATGCCGGTGTGAGCCGCCGGTCGTTGGCGAAGGTCCAACTGCCGTCATATCGATAACCGCGGCACAAGCCGCGATTAATCACATCAAAGTCACGGGCGATGGATCCATCGGCACAGCGGTACTCCGCACCGCCCACGTCAAAAAAATCATGCCGAAGATGCGATAAAGGCGCCCCGCTCTTCAGTGCAGCACCCAGCATAGCACCCAGATTAGCGACACGCGGCCACGACAAGGCATCCTCGATACGCTTGTGCAGCGGCACCGGCTTATCGGTGTAGGCGCGTGCCACGGAACCGGGCGACAAATCGACCTCCGCTACGCCACCGTCAAGATAGATCATTCCCACCGACCAATCCAGCCCCGCCAGCACCCAGCGCACGCCGGGCAGATGCCGCTCGATGTATTGCGCCTCGCCCGCGA
>VFLF01000273.1 GCA_009885185.1 Nitrosomonadales bacterium
CGGGCTCGCTATCTGCTGCCAGCGACAGGGCGACCCCATGCAGGGAGATGGCATGGCGAGCACGGATTGCTTCCAGCCATGCAAGGCGCGGCCCGCCGTCGACCATATAGTTCTCGGGATGCACCTCAAACCACAGTCCGTCCGCAGGGCAGGCGAGTGCCGCATCGTAGTGCTGCGGTTTTAAGCCGAGGCCGACGGTGAGGACTGTGGTCATGATGGTGGATTGACTGTTGACGGCCGACTTACATCTTGTCCATCTTCGCCGGCGTCAGCATACCCATGCCGGTAGGTGTCTTCATGGTCGTGCAGCTACCCTTGGCGACGTATTTCCAGGCATTTGCCTGATAGTCAACCTTGGAGGAGCCGGCGCAGGTGGTGCCGGGACCTGCAGCGCAATCGTTCTTACCGGCCATCGAGATGCCATAGCAGCGTTCTTTTTCACCTTTGATCGAGGCGCCCTTATCCTGAGCTAGAGCAGCGCCTGCGGCGAGGGTGGCGAGGGTCATGGCGGTCACTGCAAATTTGCGGGAATTCATGTTAAAAGCTCCTTTGGGATTGAGTAAGTGTGTTGTTGCAATTTAGCCGCACAGTTGAACCGAAATGAGGTATCAACGAGCGGTCTGCAAGGTAGTTCGCGGCTGGCCGACCATTAGTTACACATCAAGCGATATTTTTTTAGTTGGAATATTTTTATAGGATTTGTAACCAATTGCCGCCGTACAGCGAATACAGAGGGAAGGCTGCGTGAGCGCGATCGAAGATCGATTGAGGGAACTGTTATTACGAGGGCTTGGCGGTGATACTCTGAGCTATCACGCGTTTCTTAAGGCATTAAGCGCGCATTTGCGCGCCTTTCTAAGAGGGCGTCTCACCCGTCTGCCGGATGAGGTGGAGGATCTAGTGCAGGAAACATTGTTGGCTGTACACAACCATCGTCATACGTATGATGCGGGGCAGCCATTGACGGCTTGGGTGCATGCCATTGCGCGTTACAAACTGGTCGATCTGCTGCGTCGCCGCGCTGGGCGCGACGCGTTGAACGATCCACTGGATGATGAAATGGCGGTATTTGCCCATTCCGACACCGAGGCGGCTGACACGCGCCGCGATCTTGGTAAATTGCTCGAATGTCTGCCAGACGGTCAGCGCAAACCGATTATTCACATGAAGCTGGAAGGACTGTCAGTGGTCGAAGTGGCACGGCTGACTGGTATGTCCGAATCGGCGGTAAAAGTAGGTGTACATCGCGGCCTCAAGGCGCTCGCGGCGATGATACGAGGTGGCGCATGAAAACCGATGACCTGATTTCGATGCTGGCGAAGGGCGCCATTGCCATCGAGCCCAATACTTTGCAGCGCCGCTACATCGCTGCACTGGGCTGGGGCGCATTCGGTGCCATGTTAGTGATGGCGATCTGGCTGGGTGTACGGCCGGATATCGCGACCGCAGTCTGGTTGCCGATGTTTTGGCTGAAGCTGGCGTTTCCAGGTTTGTTGTTTGCTAGCGCGCTATTGACAGCGGCGAGGCTATCGCGACCCGGCGTACGCCTCGGTCGCACGCCTGCCTTATTGGCGATCCCAGTATTGGGGATGTGGCTACTGGCTGCCATCGTACTGCTGGGCGCAGCGCCCGCCAGCCGCGAACCATTAATCTACGGGGTTTCGTGGAGTGTGTGCCCGTTTTACATAGCGGCGGTGTCTGCGCCCGCTTTTATTGCGGCGCTATGGGCGATGAAGGGTCTCGCACCGACATTCCCGTCATGGGCTGGTGCTGCGTCCGGACTGCTTGCAGGTACGCTGGGTGCTGCGGTTTACGCGCTCCACTGCCCGGAAATGGCGGCGCCGTTCCTCGCCATCTGGTATTTGCTAGGTATGCTGATTCCGGCGGTTGTGGGAGCGATTGTTGGCCCATTCTTGTTACGCTGGTAGCGGCGGGCTATAGGCTATATCAAAGGAGGTCGCATGTTTGAATGGATTGCGAAAAACTGGGTATTACTGCTGGCTGGTCTCGTACTCGTTGGATACTTTGCTTTTTATGTTTTGGCAATTCGCGAACAACGCGCATCAGCGAATCCGGGCAAGCCACGGTTGCCTTGCGACCGTTGCTAAAACTCAGGGTTACAGTCCGAAATTTAATCGACAGACGAAAACGCGATTTACTGGATATGAAAATTATTGGCTTGTTGGTGATGATTTTGACCGTGGGGGCCGCACAGGCTGCTGATGGATTGATTAGCATCAAAAGCGCGGTGAGCGTGAAAGAGACGATAGACCGGCTGGAGACCTCGGCCAAGGGAAAAGGATTGATCATTTTTGCGCGTATTGACCATGCGGCTGGCGCCCAAAAGATCAGTAAAACACTGCGTCCCACCGAACTGCTGATATTTGGCAATCCGCAGGGCGGCACGCCGCTGATGGAATGTGCGCAAACGGCAGGCATTGATTTACCGCTCAAGGCACTGGCATGGGAGGATGCGGGCGGGCAGGTGTGGCTAGGCTAAAACGATCCTTTGTTCCTGGCACAACGTCACGGCGCTGCAAATTGTCCGGTAGTACAGAATCTACGGAAGGCCTTGGACGCGTTGGCGGCTGACGCTGTCCGGTAGGCCGTATACACAGAATACTTTGTTGCCGACTCACCTGCCAACGAGGCGGGTGCGTCGGCCAAGAAAGCATCATTTAACGCCCGTGTTTGCCCAGCTTCCATCCGTGCTGAGCGATGTGTTTTTCTGCGACCTCGATGGGTTCTTCCTCTAACGGTGTCGCCATGGTGTCATTGAAGCGGTTCATGAATCCGAAGTAAGACACCAGCGCCACGATCTCGATTATCTGTCCTTCGCTCCAGTGAAGCTTCACGCGGTCAAACAAATCGTCCGTGACGTCGTTGGGTTGAGATGCTGCTGCGATGGCCAGATCAAAAGCTGCGCGTTCGGCGTCACTGAACAGGGGGCTGGTTTGGTAAGTCCAGACTTCCGCGAGTTTTTTTTCATCGATGCCTTGCTGGAGAGACCCTCCAGCGTTGTGTGCCATTCAGTAGTGGCATCCGTGTACGCGCGCGACCACGTAGGCGAGCAGCCGTTTCAGACCTAGCGATACCTCGCCGTTGGGGTCCATGACGGCTGCATTCAGAGCGCGTAATCCCTTGAGGATTGCCGGCTTGCGCTGGAGAATAAGTTGACTGTTCGGTATGAAGTGACCTGTGGCCCTGATTTTTTCGAATATATCGGCGACTTCTGGAACAGCGCCGATGGGTAATGGATCAAGTCGTGCCATGCTTTTTCTCCTTTGAAAGGTGTTTGTTGGATAAAAAGGGAGGCGGGGGATGGATTTGAACCACCCTGAGCGGCTTTGCAGGCCACTGCATAACACTCTGCCACCCCGCCGTTGAACTGGTCACACGCCGGCGCCTCGCCGAAGACAGACCTAATGGATTCGGCAGGGCATATTGCATTTTTTATAGCTCGAACGGTTGTCCGTTGATCTTGATTGACCCTGTGAGTGGTACAGGTTTTACGACCATCTGCTCCGCAAAACAGCCTTTTTTTGCGCAGCGGATCACGTGCCTGACTTTTTTCAGCAGTGTTCGCGTCAGGTCGCGCGTTTCAGGGCAGCTTCCATTGATCGTGGGATCAAACTCATGACGGCAACGGCTTTCGCGGAGGATTCCGTGCTGTTGGCGGCGATAGCGCGTATCTGAACGATGACCTGAGCGAGTGCGGTTTCCATCCAGAACCACTCCTGGATGCTCGCTGCCGAGTGCTGCCCCGGCTGCACCGACTTAGCTTCCAGATAAAAAGCCTTGAGTTCGTCACACGCCTGCTTGAGGGCATCTCCGGGTGAAATATCCTTGTTAAACGGCTGCGGCGGCTGATTGTCGAGCCAGGCCGAGAGGTAATCCACGATTTGCAGCGGCTGCATTCCAGTGACTCCCAGCGTCGTACGGCCGCGATGCTTCACGGCCACTTCATGCCACGCTTGCAGTTGCGAAACCTCATCAGCGAGTTTTTCTGCCAGTGTGCCCTCGGCTTGCATGCGCGGGAAGCTTACTGGGCATACCAGATTCTCCGGCAGCGAACTCAACTTTTGATGTGGTGCATCTTGCGGAAA
>VFLF01000770.1 GCA_009885185.1 Nitrosomonadales bacterium
AGGAGGCCACAAAGGAGCATGGGGTTGTCGTTGTGATGGGTTATCAGGAGGTGGACGGCTCGGCAAGCCGCAGCACGATTTTCAACAGCTGCGCCATCATTGATGCGGATGGGCGACTGACCAACAATCATCGCAAGTTGATGCCCACCAATCCGGAGAGGATGGTTTGGGGTTTTGGCGACGGTTCAGGCTTAAACGTGGTTGACACCGCGGTGGGCAGGATCGGCACGCTGATTTGCTGGGAAAATTACATGCCGCTGGCGCGCTACGCGCTGTATGCCCAGAACATCGAAATCTATGTCGCCCCGACCTGGGACAGCGGCCCCCTGTGGCAGGCGACCATGCAGCATATCGCGCGCGAAGGCGGCTGCTGGGTCATCGGATGTGCGACGTCGCTGGAGGCCTCTGACATCCCGGACGACGTTCCTCATCGGGATGAGCTGTTCCCGGACAAAGACGAATGGGTGAATCCTGGCGATGCCGTGGTTTACAAACCCTTTGGCGGCATTGCGGCCGGTCCCATGCATCAGGAAAAGGGGCTGCTCATTACCGAGCTGGACGTCGCCGCGGTTCAGGCGTCACGGCGCAAGTTCGATGCAAGTGGGCATTACGCTCGCCCCGATATCTTCAAACTTCAGGTGAATCGCAGCGTGATGCGGCCCGTCGATTTCACGGATTAATCGGCGAATTCTGTTGGAGGGTTTGGACGATGTCGTGCGCAGCGGCGAGAGCTGTATGGACTATTAATAAGCATTTGTTTTAAAACAATATTTTTTGAATCTAATCCAGCTTGATGTTGGCCGCCTTCGCCACCCGCGTCCACTTCGCCAGTTCCTGTTTCAGATTGGCATCAAGCTGCGCCGGCGTGCCGCCGAGGATATCGGCGCCGACAGAAGCAAAGCGGTCGCGCGTGGTGGGCATCGCCAGGGTTTTGTTGCCTGCGGCGTTGAGTTTGGCGATGATGTCACGCGACAAGCCCGCCGGGCCCATCAGGGCGGTGAAGGTGCCGGCGTCGCAGTTTTTCAATCCGCTTTCGGTCAGGGTCGGCACGTCGGGAATGATCGCATTGCGTTTTTCGCCCGCTACTACCAGCGCACGCAGTTTGCCGGTGCGGATGAAGTTGCTCGACGCGCTCAGTTGATCGAACAGCATATCCACCTGTCCGCCCATCAGATCGATCAGCGCGGGGCCGCTGCCTTTGTAGGGCACATGGATAAATTTCACGCCGGTTTCGAGTTGAAACAGTTCGCCGGCGAGCTGATTGGTGGTGCCGTTGCCAGCGGACGACATGGTCATCTTGCCGGGTTTGCTTTTGGCGAGCGCGATGAAGTCCTTCACGGATTTCGCGGGCAGCGCGGGGTTGACCACCAGTACGATGGGCACGTACGACAACAGGGTGATCGGCGTTAGATCTTTCACCGGGTCATAGGGCATTTTGCTGTAGAGCGACGGCGCCACAGTGACGGTGCCGCTGGAGGCCAGCACCAGCGTGTAGCCGTCGGGCGTGGATTTCGCCACCAGATCGGTGCCGATGATGCCGCCGGCGCCGCCGCGGTTATCGACGACGATGGTTTGGCCCAGCACTTCGGAAAGCCCCGGTGCCATCGCCCGCGCGGTGATGTCGATGTTGCCGCCGGGGGCGAACGGCACTACCAGGCGAATCGGGCGTGTAGGGTAATGCTGCGCGGCGGCGTTGTGAGCGTTATGAATAAACGCCAGTGCGGCGAGCGAGGCAATAGCTGCGAGTTTCATTGATTTCTCCTCGGCTGCCGCATGGTAGTCAATCGTAACTCGTGACGCAAATTACTCGTATAATCGTGCGGCGATTAACTCATCGACGCATTGAAAAAACATCATGCTGCCTTCCGAACGACTCGACTATTCAGCCATTATTGATCGCGCACCGTTAAAGCTGCCCGGCGACGCGCGCGTGGTGGTGTGGCCCATCATCAACGTGGAGGTGTGGGACATTCATCGTCCGATGCCGCGGCAGGTGCTGCCGCCGCCCACCCATATCAACCGCTTGCCGGATTTTGCGCATTGGGCGTGGCACGAGTACGGCATGCGCGTGGGCTTCTGGCGCATGAAGCAGGCGCTGGATAATCTGGACATCAAGGCGTCGCTGTTCACCAACGCGCGGGTGATTTCCGATTATGCGCGGGTGGCGGAGGAGGCGTTGAAATCCGGTTGGGAGTTCGTCGGCCATTCGTACGACCAGCAGCCTATACATGTTGAGAAAAACCAGCGCGCGATGATTCAGCGCACGGTTAAAACCATCAAGGCATTTACCGGCAAGGCGCCGGTGGGCTGGCTGTCGCCGGGGCTGACGGAAACCTTGTATACGCCGGACTATCTGGCGGAAGCGGGCATCAAGTACATCGCCGATTGGATCATCGACGACGAGCCGTGCGAAATACGCACCGATCACGGCAAGGTGCTGGCGATGCCGTATAACGTGGAGTGCAACGACATTCCGATGATGATGGTGCAGCATCATTCGAGCGATGAGTTCGTCACGCGCACGATGGATCACTTTGACCGGCTCTACGAAGAAGGCAAAACGCGCGCAAAGATCATGGCCATCGGCGTGCATCCGTATATCTCCGGCGTGGCGCATCGCATCAAGTATTTTGAAGAAGTGTTCAAGCGC
>VFLF01000125.1 GCA_009885185.1 Nitrosomonadales bacterium
AGCGCGCACGCATGGCTGTATTGATCGACCTCGATACCCACCGGCGTCAAGCCCTCGGCAAAGGTGATGCCTTCTTCCAGCGCTTTATGCACCTCTTCGTGATTTAACGTATACGACGGACTATCGACCAGACGCTTGCGATACGCGATGGTCGCCCCGCCCCACGATTGCAGCAGCTCGACCACGCGCGGCTCGCGCCCTTGCGCCACCGCGCGCATGCGCTCGGAACGCAGCGCGCGTGCGTGCGCTAAAAATTCATCGGCGATGACGCGCTCTTCATCGTTCCACGCGAGGCGCGCGGCCATTTCACCGTGGCTGCGCGCCATTTCCTCGTAACGCTTGAGAAATTTTTCGACTTGCAACGGGTAATACGCCAGTGATTCGGTGGCGGTGTCGATCGCCGTGAGTCCGCCGCCCACCACCACCACCGGCAGGCGCAACTGCATGTTGGCGATGGAGTCGGTGCGCGCCGCACCCGTCAGTTGCAAGGCCATCAGAAAATCCGACGCGGTGCGCACGCCGCGTGCGAGGCCGTTGGGCATGTCGAGCACCGTGGGTCGCCCTGCGCCTATCGCCAAAGCCACGTGGTCAAAGCCCATCTCGAATGCTTCGTCCGCAGTGATGGTGCCGCCAAAACGCACGCCACCGAACAACGCGAACTGCTCGCGCCGCTCTAACAGCAACCTTATGATTTTTAAGAAGTTTTTATCCCAGCGTACGGTGATGCCGTATTCCGCCACGCCGCCGAAACCGGCCATCATGCGCTCATCCAGACGCTCATACAGATCGCGGATATCGCGTATCGGCATGAACGGCGTGCGCGCGCCATTCGCTTCGACACCGGAAAATTTCGCCGGCAGCGGCTCGATTTTTAAGCCATCGATGCCGACCACCGTGTGCCCGTCGTTCATCAAAAAATGCGCCAGCGAAAACCCCGCCGGCCCCATGCCTGCGATCAGCACGCGCTTGCCGCTGGGCGCCTTTGGATACGGATGGCGCAGATTCAACGGATTCCAGCGCGTCAGCAAACTGTAAATCTCAAAACCCCACGGCAGTTCCAGCACGTCTTTCAGCGTGCGCGTTTCCGCCTGCGGAATGTCCACCGGCTCCTGCTTCTGGTAAATGCACGCCTTCATGCAATCGTTGCAGATGCGGTGCCCGGTCGCCGCCACCATCGGATTGTCGATAGTAATAATCGCCAGCGCGCCGATGGCGTAGCCTTCGGTTTTGGCCTTGTGAAACTCGGAAATTTTTTCTTCCAGTGGGCAGCCCGCCAGCGTCACGCCGAACGGGCTTTTTTTGAACGACGCCGCGCCGCGACCGCTCGCACCTTTTTCCAGCAAACCCTTCGAGCAGGAATCCTTGCCCTGCTCGTGGCACCAGATGCAATAGTTTGCCTGATCGAGTGCGCCGGTCAGATCCGTTCCTTTGTCGGTGAGTTTGAAGCCGTCGCGCCGGCGCAGCTTTTCAACCGGGAAAGTATGCGTGGTGTAGCCAGGCACCGTGTCGGTCGTCGTCGGCACGAGGTTCTGCACATCGAGTTTGTGCGGGGCTTTGAACAACACACCGTCGCGGTGCTTCCTGCGCCCTGCCGCGGTTTGCAATGCCCACGCCGCGTATTGCAGCGCAACGTCTAGCTGTTCGGTGTGAGCGACTTCGTCCTTCTGCCACTCGACGACCTTCTTGGCAAAGGCCAATTCCGTGAGCGTGTCGCCGAGCAAAGGCTCCAGCTTCGCGGCCAACTCGGGGCCGTTGAGTTGTTCGGCGGCCTCGCCCTTGTATTTGTTCGCCGCTTTGCGCTGCACGAACAAGCGCTTTACGCTGTAGAGTGGTGAGAGTTCAAGGTGGCGCGCGGTGAGCGCTTCCGTTTCCGCTTCGACGTTGAACAACCACGCGATGAAGTCATCAAGCCGCGGCGTCAGCGCCAACAGCAGTTCGGATTCCTGCTTGGCCGTCCGTACGGCGGGATCGGCACGCGCAGCCAGAAAACGCTGGTGCAGCGTTACATCGGTTGCCGCGAGCCGCTCAAGAAAAATGCTGTCGATACGAACCAGTCCGTCGCGGGTATACAAATCAGCAAACGCAACGCCGCTCGGGGAGGTGAAAGTCAGGGAAGTCAAAATGGAATGATAAGCACGATGGAGTAAGACCGCTGATTATACCCATCATAATCCCCTGATTCTATTCAGGTTATACCCTTGATACGTTTATGCGATAATTGTGATGGTCGAAAAAAAACGCCCCCACCCATGATCCGCATGTCACAAACTCGCAGCGCAGTGATTTGGGCCGTGATAGCCGTCATCGTCGCGCTATTGTGCTACGTGGGCTTTCGCGGTTATCTGAGCAGTGACATGCTGCTCAATTTCGCGAATACGTTTTACTGTTGATCTACGTCGCGCCGCGCGCCGCGGCGTTAACCGTATTTTCCACCAGCATCGCCACCGTCATCGGCCCCACGCCGCCGGGCACCGGTGTGATCCAGCCCGCCACTTCTTTCACTTCATCAAACGCCACGTCGCCGGCGATTTTGCCGCTGGGCAAGCGGTTGATACCCACGTCGATCACCGCCGCGCCGGGTTTCACCATGTCGCAGCTAATCAAGCCGGCTTTGCCGGTGGCCACCACCAGAATATCCGCCTGACGGGTCACCGCGCCGAGGTCAGGCGTGCGCGAGTTGCATACAGTCACGGTTGCGCCGCGCCCAATCAGCAGCAGCGCCACCGGCTTGCCGACGATGTTGCTGCGCCCCACCACCACGGCATGGCGGCCTTCAACCGGAATTTTTGCGTGATCCAGCATCACCATCGCCGCGCGCGGCGTGCAAGGCAGTATGCCGGGCGCGCCTTCCACCAGCGCGCCGAGGTTTTGCCAGTTAAAGCCGTCAACATCTTTCGCCACCGCGATCGCCTGCGACAGGCGACGCGCATCCAGGTGCTTCGGCACCGGCAGTTGCACAATAATGCCGTGAACCTTGGGGTCGCGATTGAGCTGATCGAGCAGCTTC
>VFLF01000937.1 GCA_009885185.1 Nitrosomonadales bacterium
CGCGCCGTGGCCCAGTGTTTATCTGAAGGGATATTGGCCGCAAGTCGAGCCGGCGTTTTGGGCTATTGCCCTGTTTCGCTGGGACATCAGCGTGCGGGAATCCGCCGTGCTGGGCCTGGTCGGCGCCGGCGGCATCGGCATGGCCATCGACTCGGCGATGAATCTGTTTCAGTGGCAGCGCGTGGCGCTGATGCTGGTGGCGATTTTCATCGTGGTGGTGATCGCGGAACTCGTCGTGACCTACATACGCAAGAAGCTCATTTAACTCCCGGGCTGGAACTTTGCGCCTTCACTTCTTTCTTAGTGGCCATGAGCGTGGACCTCAAACATTGGCGCAAGACTGAGCGCGACAAGCTGATCGCAGCGCGTCTCGCACTGAGTGACGAACAGCGGGTGCAGCTACGTACCCGGATCGACGCGCATCTTGAACGAGCGTTTCCCGGTTTGGTGCAATCAGTAGTGGGCTTTTGCTGGCCGATTCAGAACGAATACGATGCGCGGTTTCTGGCACGCCGCTTGCGCGAACGAGGGGCAAAAACCGCGTTGCCGGTAGTGGTCAAGTACGCGCAACCGCTGATTTTCCGGTTGTGGGCACCTGGCGATGTGCTTGCAAAGGGCGTCTACGATATTCCCTTTCCGCCGTCCGGAGAGGCGGTGGCTCCCGATGTCGCCTTGGTGCCCATGAATGGGTTCGATGCCGGAGGGTATCGGCTCGGCTACGGTGGAGGTTTCTTTGACCGTACGCTGGCGGCGTTGCGCGTGGGCAACAGCGCGCGGCCAGTAGCAATCGGCGTAACGTACGAAATGGCATACATGCAGACAATTCGTCCGCAGACGTACGACATACCGATGGATTATGTGGTCACCGAGCGCGGCGTCTACCAGCGTGACGGCGAGATACTGACCTTTCTCGACGCGCCGCGCATGACGCGCTGGACCGCCGGATACAGTTCCCCCGCGTGCCTCGCCAGCGAAATTACGCCGCGTTACTTTGGTGAAGACAACAACAATTGACCTCGCATCGCCGAGATGGGGAGATTGCAATTACCTGACAGGCGCCTTACCGGTTGAGATGTCCATGAGTATGCGCGTAGTGAGATACAGCCGCGGTTCGATGGAACTCATCACAATATATTCCGCGTTGGTGGTGTGCGAGCCGAAGCCATGCAGGCCAAAACCTTCGATCACCGGCGCTGCTGTTTTGAGCGATGCATTGGCGGCGTCGGTGAAGCCGCCGGCGGAGTCTTCCAGCACGTTGAGTTTTCTGCCGATCTCGGCGTAGATCGATTGCGCGTGCGCGGCGAGCACGCGGGATGTCGGTTTGGGTTCCAGCGGTGGGAAGCGGCGTTCGAGCACGAGCTCGACATGCGCATCGGGCAGCAGTTTGTTTTTGA
>VFLF01000819.1 GCA_009885185.1 Nitrosomonadales bacterium
CGTCGTCCTTGACCATGCGCGCGAGCGCGGCATCCCAGTAGGCGATCTGCGCCGCGCTTAATCCTTTGGGCGCCGCGAGCCCGCGCCACAGATCCTGCGCGCTGTCGATTCCGATTTCCTTCCACGTCGGCACGGCGGCAAACTCACCGGCGGCGCGCGCCGGCGCACCCAGCACGATGGCGCGCACGCGGCCCGCGCGCACTTGCGCCAGCACGGTGGAGATCGATCCTGCGGCCGCATCGACGTGCCCGCCCATCACCGCCGCCATCGATTCGCCGCCGGAGTTAAACACCACCGAGCGCATTTTGCGGATATCGACGCCGGCGGTTTTCAGTGCGTGCGCCACTGAAGAATGCGTGGCATTACCGAGCGAGGTGCCGATGGCCATGGACACCGACGTGGGGTCTTTGCGCAGGCGCTCGACCAACTCGCGCGCGTTGCTTATCGGCGAATCAGGACGCACCACGATGCACACGTATTCCACGCCCAGCACCGCCAGCGGCGTGAAATCGCTATACGTCAGTTTGCTGCGGCCGGCGATGTGATTCGACAGTAACGGCTGCGCTACAATCATTGTGTAATGCGGATCAGCCGCGTGCTGCGCCAGATAATTCATGCCGACCGCGCCGCCGCCGCCCGGTTTGTTGATCACGGTCGACGTCTGTTCGACGAGCTTGCGCTCCTGAAGCAGCCGCTGCACCAGCCTGCCAGTGCGATCCTGCGGGCCACCGGGCGTGGTGCCGACGATGACTTCAACTGGCTTGTCGGGCTTCCACGGTTGTGCAAGCGCAGGCATCAGAACGGATGACAGCACCACTGTCGGCAATAATAATTTATTCAATAAAAACATATATTTATACCTTTTTCTCAAATGCAGTGTAACGGCTAACCGGCGACATCGCGCGCCTTCAATCCCAGCAACTGCCCAATCTTCTCCGACGCCTTCAAACCCGTACCGGTCAACACCAGCACCGTGGCCTCACCGGGTTGAATCGCGCCGCTTTTCAACAACTGCGTCAGACCCGCGCCCGCAGCGGCGGAAGTCGGCTCCACATAAAGCCCCTTGCGCGCCAGTTCGCCGAGTGCCGCGACGATTTCATATTCGGTGACAGCGACGATGCCGCCGCCCGAATCACGCACTGCTTTTAATGCCTCCACCACGCGCGTAGGTTTGGACGAGGCTATGCCTTCGGCGATAGTCGGCGTCACGGTGGTGGGCACCAGATGTTCGACACCCGCCTTGAACGCATTGAAATACGGCGCGCAATTCGCCGCCTGTATGCCGAAGATGCGCGGCATTTTTTTAATCTCGCCATTACGCAACAATTCGCCGAACCCAATCGCGCAACCTGACACGTTGCTGCCGTAACCCAGCGGCACGATCACGTTATCGGGCGCCTTGAAGGCGAGTTGCTCCCACAGCTCATACGCCAGCGTCTTGGTGCCTTCGGCAAAAAACGGCTGCCAGTTGTGGCTGGCGTAAAAAATGTCTTTGCTCATGCGCATCGCCGCATCGGCGACATCCTGCCGCGTGCCGCGGATGGTCACCACATCCGCGCCACACGCCGCGATCTGCGCGATCTTCGGGTACGAAGCCGTCTCCGGCACGAGGATGCGACAGCGCATGCCCGCTTCTGCCGCGTACGCCGACAGCGACGCGCCCGCGTTGCCCGATGAATCTTCCAGCACGTCGGTCAGGCCGCAACTTTTAAGATAGCTCACCATCACCGTCATGCCGCGATCCTTGAACGAGCCGGTGGGCATCATGAATTCGAGTTTGAACATCACCTCGGTTTTGTGCCCGGCGCCGTTCCATTCGCCACACGTGAGCGGCGTCCAGCCCTCGCCCATCGTCACCGCGTGCGTGTCATCGACTGCAATCGCCTTGGCGTAGCGCCACACGGAATAGCGCGAGGTGTTGATATCGCCGCGCTTCAAGCCCGCACCGGGCGTGAGATTAAGATAGCCGCCGCTGTCGGCGCACCAGCGGGCGGTGTTAGTCGGGTAGGTAGCGCCCGTGACAGGATCAATATAATTCATAATAAAAACAAGTAGTTACAAAATTCGTCATTCTGGCGGAAGCCAGAATCCAGTACGTATCCGGTCCGAAGGATCATCATCCAAGATGCTGCGCATGGCAAAACAAACTGGATACTGGCCTGCGCCAGTATGACGGGGCGGGCTTATCCACGCACTGTTGCGCCCAGAAATTTTTTGCTTAATACCAGCACACGATTCACATCATCCGAATTGTTATACGCATGCAATGAGAACCGCAGCAGACCGCGCCGTATCGACAGCTTCACCTGGTTCTCGCCGAGATACTGATACAACCCATTGAAGCGCTCATCATCAGAGCCGTAATGGTTCGCGCTCATATTGCCGATGGTAACGATGCCGCCCAGATGCGGGCCGGGTTTGCCGCCCGCCACCGGCACGCCCATGTCGAGGTAGCCTTGCGCCAGCGCTTGCGCCAGCCCCGTGACGTGTTTTTCGATACGCGGCGTACCGAGTGCCAGCAACTGCTTCATCGAGGCATCCACCGCCGCCGTCGCCGCGAAGTTGTAATTGCCCAGATCAAAACGCCGTGCGCCGTCGGCCAGTTTGAACGACATATCCCCCATCGACGCTTCGTGCGCGTCACCGAGATCAACGCCAAAGCGCGCGAGGTACGCCGGTTGCATCTGGTTGGCCCACTCGCACCGCAAATACAAAAAGCCCATGCCGTAGAGGCCGAGCAAGCCCTTTTGCGTGGATACCGCTAGCGCGTCGATGTTCGACTGCTTCACATCCGTATGCAGCTTGCCCGCCGATTGCGCCGCATCCACCAGAAACAGCACGCCCCTTTCACGACAAGCGCGGCCTAATGTATCGATATCCGTGCGAAAGCCCGGCGCGAAAGTCACGGTAGATACCGTCGCGCAGCGCGTGCGTGCATCCATGCGCGCGATGATGTCTTCCACCGCGATGTGATTGTTCCTCGGCTTGACCATGCGCACCTCCACACCCTGGCGTTGCAGATTCAGCCACGTATACACGTTGTTCGGGTGCTCCAGCTCCGGGCACAGCACCACGTTATCACCGGCTTTCCACTGGATGCCGGTGGCGACCATGTTGAGGCCTTCGGAAATATTTTTGGTGTAGGTGATTTCCGCCGGCTCTGCGTTGATGAGTTGCGCAAAGCGACCGCGCGCCTCTTCGATCAGCGCGAAAAATCGATCCTTGTTGCCGCCGTTGTACATGCGGTCGTCGATTTGCGCGTCGAGCGCCGCGCGTGTGGCGTTGGATAACACACCGCGCGCCGCCACGTCCATGTAGGTCCACTTTTTCAGGGCGGGAAAGTCATCACGGAATGCGGCGATAACATCGAATTCGGTGTTGGGTTTATTCATGGTCATGCTCCTTGGCAACGACAACGCGACAAAACTTCCACTGTCGTTCCCGCGCAGGCGGGAACGACAAGGTTTGTGATTTTACGATCCTTCCAAATAAATTCTCGACGAATAGTCCGGTGAAATGCGCCCTTCAACCACATCCTTCTGCACGGCGTTAATAGTACGCTGCTTCGCATCTCCATACCCTGCGCCGCCCGGCGTGCAGATACGTAACACGCTGCCGCGCGGCAAGGGGATATCCGCCGCCGCCGACGGCAGCGTTTGTTCATCCGGCGTATCCGGGTTCAGCACAAACGCGCCGCACGCGCCCGAACCGCCGCCCGCCATACCGGGGGACGCCACATGCTGCCGCTCCGACGACAAGCTCACCACGATATCGTCGGCGAGCACACGGTAATCGCGAATCACGCCCGCGCCGCCGCGATACTGCCCCGGCCCGGACGATTCATCCCACAGCGCATAACGCTCCACGCGAAACGGATACGCATGTTCCAGCGCCTCACTCGGCAGGTTCGACGAGCCTGACGCATGCACGCGCACGCCGTCCACGCCGTCGCGATGCGCACGCGCGCCCATGCCGCCCGCCACCGTTTCGTAATCGACGAAATAAATACCGGTGCGCGGATCGGTGCCCGACAGCACAAACAAATGATGCGGCCCGCTGCCCGCCAGCGCTTTATCGGGCATGGCCTGCGACAGCGCATTGGCGATCACATCGCCCAGCACGCTGGCGGAAATGGAGCGGCAACCGATCGCCGCCGGCGGCACCGGCCCCACCACGCAGCCCGGCGGCGCTTTGATGTGCAGCGTGCGGTAGTAGCCCGCGTTTGCGGGCACTTCCGGATCGAGCATGGCTTTTGCCACCGTGTACACCGTGGCGAGCAGCGCGCGATACGGAATATTGCGCGCGCTTTCAAGCTGTTTGCCGGAGCCGGTGAAATCAAAATCCATGCGGCCTTTACTGATAGTCAACACGAGCTTGATGGCACAGGTTTCGCCATCCAGATTGCCATCAAGAAAATCTTCCGCCACATAGCGCCCCGGCGGCAGCTTGTTGATCGCCGCGCGGAAACGCTTCTCCGTAAAATCCAGATAACCCGCAATCGCCGCCTGCGTTTGCTTCAAGCCGTAGCGGTCAAACAATTGCAGCACGCTGCGCGCGCCCACGGTGTTGGCGGCAAACTGCGCGTTCAGATCGCCGACGCGCTCATCCGGCGTGCGCGAGTTCAACAAAATAATATCCACCACATCGCGATTCACCTTGCCGCCGCGCATGATGCGCACCGGCGGAATGCGCAGCCCCTCCTGGTAAATCGATTTACACACCGCCGCCTCCGACCCCGGCACCATGCCGCCCACATCCGCGTGATGC
>VFLF01000837.1 GCA_009885185.1 Nitrosomonadales bacterium
ACTGAACACCGAATTGGCGGAGAGTGTGAGATTCGAACTCACGAGGATCTTGCGACCCTGCCGGTTTTCAAGACCGGTGCATTCAACCGCTCTGCCAACTCTCCAAAGTCCCCATTTGCAAAGCCCGCGCATTTTGACAGCGCTGCCGTGGCCAGTACCACTATCTGCCATCAGCCGGCCGAGGGGCGCAGATAATACCACGCATTATCAAATGCTTGCGTGTGTTAACCCGGTTAAAACCGTCATTAAACGCATTGCAACTTAAGCGGGAATTCTGTAGTCTAATCCTGACAAATTCAGTGCGGCAATATAGCGTCGTCCTGATGTTTGCGAAAACTATAACGGAGGAATTCAATGCAACCTGAAATGCAAAACCAGCAGCCGGTCTTTACCGGCAATACGGATGTCGCCGTCGTACAGAATAAGGTGTTGCGTAACACCTATATGCTGCTGGCGGTGTCGCTGATCCCTACCATCATCGGTGCGGCTATCGGCACTAACCTGTTCGACTTCAGCTTTTTGCGCGGCAGCCCGATCATCGCAGCCATCGCCGTGTTGGCCATTTTCTACGGCTGGATTTACATGATCGAGCGCAACAAGGATACAAGCCTCGGTCTGTATCTGCTGCTTGGCTTCACCTTCTTCATGGGTTTGCTGCTCGGGCCGCTGCTGCAAAAAGTGCTGGGCTTCAAAAACGGCATGCAACTGGTGATGATGGCCGCTGGCGGCACCGCAGGCGTGTTCTTCGTGCTGTCGGGAATCGCCTCCAACGTCAAACGCGATTTCAGCTTTCTGAACAAGTTTATCGTGGTTGGCGTGATCGTTGCGATGCTGGCCGTGGTGGCGAACATCTTCCTGCAAATACCGGCGCTGAGCCTGGCGTTGTGCGGCGTATTCATCATTCTGTCGTCGGCGATCATTCTTTGGCAGATCAACAGCATCGTGAAGGGTGGCGAAACCAACTACATTTCGGCCACACTCACACTGTACGTGTCGGTCTACAACATCTTCACCAGCCTGCTGCAAATTCTGGGCATCGTCGGCGGCGACCGCGACTGATCACGCGGTTTTCCATCGGTAAAAACGGCCCGGTTTCCCGGGCCGTTTTTTATGCTGAAGGCCGATCGAAAACCGCGATGGATTCCACGTGCGCCGTATGCGGAAACATGTTCACCACGCCTGCGGCGCTTAACGTGTACCCCTGCTCGTGCACTAGGATGGATGCATCCCGCGCCAGCGTGGCCGGACTGCATGAGACATAAACAATACGCATCGGCGGTGCTATCGCCAGCGCCTTGACCAGCGCCGCCGCGCCGTCGCGCGGCGGATCGATCAGCATGCGGTCAAACGCGCCAAGCGCGGCAAATGCATCGGCGTCGATCTCAAACAGATTCATCGTGCGGTACTGCACCTCGGCGGACAAGCCGTTGTACTCGGCGTTGTCGGCCGCGCGCTTCACCAGCGAGGCGCTGCCTTCGATGCCGGTCACCTGAGCGCCGCTGCGCGCAATAGGCAACGAAAAATTGCCGATGCCGCAGAACATATCAGCAATGCGCTCACCCGCCTGCGGCGCGAGCAACGTCAGCGCGCGATGCACCAGCACGCGATTGATATCGTGATTGACCTGGGTGAATTCCGTTGGGAAGAACGGCATCTTCACGCCGAATTCCGGCAGCGTGTAATACAGATCGGCCGGCTGCGGCGGCCAGAACGGCAGCGCGGTTTCCGGCCCCTTGGATTGCAAATACACGTGTACGCCGTGTGTCTGCGCAAATGCCTTGAGCAGCAGGTGATCCGCCTCGGACGGCTGCTCCAGCACGCGAAACACCAGCACATCCGCCGCGTCGCCGCAGGCCACTTCGATCTGCGGCATGCGCTCGCGGATGCTCAGTTGACCGACCAGTTCCCGCAATGGCGGCAACAGCGCAGAGATGTGCGGCGGCAATACCTCGCAGCTCTGCATGTCCGTGACAAAGCTCGATTTTTTTTCGTGAAAGCCGATAAGCGAGCCGCCCTTCTTGACCACGTAACGCGCGGTCATACGAGCGCGACGACGGTATCCCCACGAGGGGCCGTATATCGGCGGCAACATTTGTCCGGCAACCACTTTACCGATATGCCACAGGTTATCTTCAAGCACACGCTGCTTGGCCGCCACCTGCGCACGCGCATCCAGATGCTGCATGCCGCATCCGCCGCAGCGTCCGAAATTCACGCACTGCGGCGTGACACGCTGCGAACTCTCGCGCAGCACCTTCTGCACGTTGGCGTTTTCATAACTGGATTTCTTGCGATACACCGAAGCGGTGACCCTCTCGCCGGTCAGCGCGCCTTCGATGAAAATCGTCTTGCCGTCGCGGCGCGCGATGCCGCGGCCCTCTTGATCGAGGGATTCGATAGTGTAAGTTTCCATGACATCCGGCGCCGCGGCAGAGTGTGAAATACGCCGCGTGCGCTATGTGATTGGTACGTTGATAATCAGTGCTTCCAGCGCCCCAAAAATTCCTTCCAGTGCGGCTCGGTCGATTTGCCCAGCGTCGAACGCACCAGCTCGCATTGCACGCGATGCTGATCCACTGTCAGCATGCCGCGCATCAACTGAAAACGCAGAAACACGAGATAGGTGTTCACCACGTCGGTCTGGCAGTAGTTGCTGATATCCGCCAGTTTGCCGGCCTGATAGGCATCCCACACGTGCGCGCCTGACATGCCGAGCTTGCCGGGCAGTCCCATTAACTGCGCCAGATCATCCAGCGGCGCATTGGCGCGCGGCTGATACATCGCCAAGAGGTCCATCAAATCGAGATGGCGCGAGTGATAGCGGCTGATGTAATTGTTCCACTTGAAATCGCGGCTGTCCTTGTGGTCGCCCTCGCCCATGTCCCAGTAACGCGGCGCGCGTACCCCGTGTATCAGGCCGCGATAGTGCAGCACCGGCAGATCAAAGCCGCCGCCGTTCCACGACACAATCTGCGGTGTGTATTTTTCAATGCCGTCGAAAAATCGCTGAATCACCTCGGCCTCGGCTTCACCGTTGGCGCCCAACGACCAGACCTTGAATTGATCGCGGTCGCGCAGCGCACACGAGATCACCAGCACGCGATGCAGATGAAGTTGCAGAAAATCATTGCCGGTGGACTGTCGGCGCAACTGAAACGCCATCGTCGCCACATCGGCGTCCGAGAGTTCGCTGCCCAAGTCATGAAGCACGCGCAAGCCCGCGACATCAGGCACCGTCTCGATGTCGAACACCAACACGGTCGTCACAAAATATTCTTTAAAAACAGATACTTAAAATATATCGCTTACTTGCGCGCCCACGCGCCGGCGGCATTCTGGTAGTACCAGCCGGGCTGCGCGCGGTCAATCCAGCGCTGCGCAAAGGTGTTGCGGATGTCGCCTTCCCACTCCGGGCGATTGTTGGCGCGCGCGATTTCACGATACAGCGATGCGCGATCCTGATTCTCCGCCGCGACCACGCCATTCACCGCGGCGCGCTGTGCCAGAGGCACCGCCGCCGGATCACGCAAGGCCACATTGCCGTCGCGCGTGAGGCCCACCGC
Source organism: Nitrosomonadales bacterium (assembly GCA_009885185.1). Next base: position 3,564 of record VFLF01000837.1, read on the forward strand.
GCCACCGGCATACAGCGGCGCGAGTTCGGCGTGGCGCTTTTGCATACTGCCCTGGATGGCGGCTATTCCCGGCGTGTTGATCTCGAGATTCGCCTGCGCGGCAACCTGCCCGCTGCCCAGCAGCGCTGCAAACCACAGCAGTGATGTACGGAATAAATTTCTCATGGAATGCTCCTTATTTCTCGGCGGGTTTGGCGCCCGGCGCGGGCGCTCCACCCTTGAGTTGCCACACTTCATCGATGATGCGGTCGGCGGCCTTTTCAGCCGCCGCCGCCGGAAAATAAATATTGATGGTCACGCAGCCGGCCGATAGCAAAGCGCCGCCCAACAAAATGCCCATTACGGCCCGCCGTTTGGTTGGTAGTGTCATGGTTTTCCGCGACTCCTGTTTATTGCACGATGGGTTTCACATTACCCTGCGTCACACGTTTCAGCCGATCCAGCAGTTCCTGCCAGCTCACTTGGCGATTGTAGCCCATCACCGTGATGGCCGGGATGCCACCGCCCTTCACGATCACATAACCTTGCGGTACATCCGCGCCTTCAATGCCGCTCATCTCGCACACGCCATTTTGCAGCTTGCAGCCCCACCCCAGCCTGTCGTAACCAAACTGCTCGAAAAACCGCAGGAAGCTGCGTTGGATTGCCGCCGCCGCGCCCGCGCCGCCGAGCGCGCTGATGTTCTGCACCGCCATCTGGCTGATCTTGCGCGGATACTCGCCCGCGCTGCTCGCCAATCGGGCGTCAAATTTGACCGGCTGCCAATTCACCAGTTCAAGTCCGGCGATACGCGCATCCACGCGGCCCGTAATGCCGCCGAACGAATAGGTGCGCGTCAGCAGCCCCAGATCCAGATTGCGCATGGTCACGTCCGCCTGCACCCGCGGCGCCCTGCCGAACAGATCAAGCAACACCAGGTTTTTCGCTTCGATCACACCGTCAAATACTTTCAATGACAACGCCCCATCGACACGCATCGTTGACTTGATATGGCGCACCATGGGCAATGTGGCATCCAGTGTGCCGTGCATCACCGGCAGCCCCAGCGCGGCGGTGAGTTTATCCATCGAGATGCCGTTCACCGCGCCGGTAAATTGCCAGTAAGCGCTTTGCGCGCCGGCACGCGCGGCAAAATCACGCACCTCGATATGGCCATCCAGCAGCGGCACGCGCAATTGCTTCAGATCAAAGCGCATGCCATGCATGGCGAGCGGCACGGTGAATGTACCCACCGGCATCTTCAGC